>CBDUNQ010000578.1:0-1871 GCA_965368625.1 uncultured Gammaproteobacteria bacterium | reverse complement strand
GGATATTTCCCTTGCGGTCGCTTACATCAGCATTCAGGACACTGCCTGCGGTTACATCTTCAAGGAGAATGTCAGTCATACTCTGCTGTATTTGTTGGGAAAAAAATGTTTCCGGCCAAGCCGGACACAGGCGGTGCCTCACGCAGTCCTTTGCTACTTGATTGATATTACACAAAGTTTCTCTTCGGGCAAATGGCCATGGGTGTCAGGTTTGCAGAGTAAAGTGGTGCAACTCCCTGAATTGTTGGCGGTCCTACCCTGCGGTGCTGCCCGGATACACAGTTTCCGGCGAATGTCGATGATGTTGCTCATTTACAGGTTGGCCCACCTTTGGAAGAATAGCAGGCCAAAAGGCGTCAGAACGATGAACTTCTTACTACAAATGGAGAATCCTGGAATGAATAAACTATTGCTTGCCGCCGTTGCCGGCACCCTTTTCGGTCTCAGTGGAGTCAGCATGGCCGGTGACGCTGCGGCGGGTAAGGCCAAATCCGCAACCTGCGCCGGTTGCCATGGTCCTGCGGGCGTCAGCGCAAATCCCTTGTGGCCGAATCTGGCCGGGCAGAAGGATGCCTATCTGGTGAAGCAGTTGAAGGCGTTTCGGGATGGCGGGCGCAGCGACCCCATGATGGCCCCCATGGCCAAGCCATTGACGGATGAAGATATCGCCAACCTGGCAGCGTATTACTCCAGTCTGTAATCGCAATAGCCGCCAAAGCCGCATCCGGTAACCCGGGTGCGGCTTTTTTATTGTGTGCTATCAGCGGTTACGGTGCAGCGCGTGGAGCAGAAACACCAGGGCGCTGAGCACCAGCAGAGCGCCCCCCTGATGGCTGGCCGCCAGGGCCACGGGCATACCCATGAGCAGGGTGGAAATTCCCAGGCATATCTGTAACACCGTGGCCGCCAGGAGCAGATGCAGGGCTCCACGGGAACGAGTATTCAATTCACTCTGATTGCCACGCCACCAGAGCCAGGCAATGGCCGCAAAGGTGAGCATGGCCAGCAGTCGGTGGTCGAATTGCACGGTGGCAATGTTCTCGAAGAAATTACGCCACAATGGTTGCTGATCGAAAAGGGTCGGTGGAACCCAGTGGCCATCCATGAGCGGGAAGGTGTTATAGGCATAACCCGCCTTCAGGCCGGCGACGAAACCACCGGATATCATGGTGATGATCGCCAGCAGGCCCACCAGAAAGGTGCGTGTCTGGAACTGTTTCTGGCTATGGGAGTAGCGCACTTGATCCTGGGAAATCCATAGATCCAGGGCAATCCACAGCATAAAGGCGTAGATGGCAAATGCCAGCCCCAGGTGTGCAGTGAGCCGGTACTGACTGACATGAGGATTATCCACCAGGCCACTCATGACCATATACCAGCCCATAAAGCCCTGCAGGCCACCCAGAAAAAATAACCCGAGCAGGCGTGGTGCCAGGGTGCGCGGGATGCGCCGGCGAAAAAGAAACACCACAAAGGGAATCAGGAATACCAGGCCAATGGTCCGTCCCAGGACCCGATGTGAATATTCGTACCAGAAGATGGACTTGAAGCCCTCCAGGTCCATGCCCACGTTGATCTTCTGGAACTCGGGAGTTTGTTTATACTGATGGAATACCGCTTCCCAGTCGCTCAAACTCAGTGGAGGGATAATGCCGAACACGGGGTCCCATTCCACCATGGAAAGTCCGGATCCGGTAAGGCGCGTGACGCCTCCCAGGATAACCATGGCGTAGATCAGCAGGCAACAGAGGAACAGCCAGGCGGCCAGGGTACGATCCTGATGGGGTGTGGTGGTTGGCATTGAGGTTCAATCGGTCCGTTACACAAGGTATCCAGGGGGTAGGTTCTCAAAGCTGGCCTCAGGGTACAAT
>CBDUNQ010000577.1:0-1876 GCA_965368625.1 uncultured Gammaproteobacteria bacterium | reverse complement strand
CACCAAACACAACCCCAAGCTGTTCCTGCGCCGTGCGTCCCAGGACTTGCTCGATGAAGCGGCCGAAGACCGGGTGTTCATGGAAGACTTCAAGCGCGTGATCACCGCCTATGACAGTTACCACGAAGCAAAACAGCGCTCGGATATGAAAAAGCACTTGCGCGCCGGTGAAGACCTGGTGGCCTATTTCTGTGCTGAATTCGGCTTGCACGAGAGTCTTCCCATTTATTCCGGTGGCCTGGGCATCCTCGCAGGGGATCACTGCAAGGCAGCCAGTGACTTAAATATTCCCTTTGTCGCTGTAGGCCTGCTTTATCGTCAGGGCTATTTTAATCAGACCATTGACGAACACGGCAACCAGGTGGCGCATTACCGGACTACCAACTTCGATCATTTACCCCTGCGCCATGCCACCAACCCCCAGGGCGAACCGATCCTCGTGAACCTGGATTTTCCCGGACGCCAGGTGCAATTACGGGTCTGGGAAGCCAAAGCAGGACATATCCGCTTATTCCTGCTCGATAGCGATCTGCCACAAAACCAGGATGCCGACCGGGCCATCACCTACCAGCTCTATGGGGGGGATACCCACACCCGTATTCAACAGGAGATCGTATTGGGCATCGGTGGCGTACGCGCCATTCGTGCGCTGGGCCTCAACCCCACGGTGTGGCATATCAATGAAGGCCATGCCGCCTTCATGACACTGGAGCGCTGCCGTGAGTACATAAAGGATGAGCAAATCCCCTTTGCCAGCGCCCTGGAATGGGTTGCCGCCGCCACGGTTTTCACGACCCACACCCCGGTGGCTGCCGGCCATGATATCTTTGATCATCATTTGATCAGCAGTTACTTCGATCACTATATTCCTCACCTGGGCCTGGATATGCCGACTTTCCTGAGCCTGGGCGCCAGTCCCAGCAATCAGGGGGGATTCAATCAAACCGTGCTGGCCTTGCGCGGCTCACGCTTCCATAACGGGGTAAGCCGCATACATGGAGAAGTGGCTTCACGCATGGAAGGCTACATCTGGCCACAGATTCCTCATGCGGAAAACCCCATGCGCCATGTTACCAATGGCGTGCATGTGCCCACTTTTCTGGCGCGGGAATGGGCCAATCTGTATGACATGCGCTTCGGTATGGAGTGGCGCGCTGAACTGTTGAATGAGAGTTACTGGGAACGGGTGGAAGATATTCCCAATCACAGCTTCTGGAGCTTGCGGCAATCCCTCAAGTCCGAGTTGCTGGGTATTGTCCGCCGGCGCGCCATCTTGCAGCATCGTCGCAATGGCACCAGCGAAGCGCTCATCGAACGCATCACCCAACACCTGAGTCCCCATGAAACGGAAATCCTTACCGTGGGGTTCGCACGCCGTTTCGCCACGTATAAACGCGCCACCCTACTGTTTTCTGATCCCGCCCGTCTGGCGCGCTTGCTCAATGATCCGAAACGACCCATGCTGATGATCTTTGCCGGCAAGGCACATCCCAGCGACCTGCCCGGGCAACACCTGATACAGGTGATTCACGACTTTTCACGGCGCCCGGAATTCATTGGCAAGATTATTCTGCTGGAAGGCTATGATCTTGCCCTGGCACGCAAGCTGGTCACCGGAGTGGACGTATGGCTCAATACCCCGGAATACCCCATGGAAGCCAGTGGCACCTCCGGAGAAAAAGCCGGCCTCAATGGGGTCATCAATCTCAGTGTACTCGATGGCTGGTGGGGAGAAGGCTATAACGGTGAAAATGGCTGGGGCATCACCCCCCATGGCCCTCATTACGATGCCACCTACCGGAATCAGGAAGAAAGCAATGAATTACTGGATATCCTCGAACACCAGGTGATTCCGCTGTACTACGATCGCAACGGG
>CBDUNQ010000576.1:0-1878 GCA_965368625.1 uncultured Gammaproteobacteria bacterium | reverse complement strand
TGGCTTCGGTGGATGCCCTGGTGGGGAAGTGTGGCTACGGTACCGTCACGGAATGTGCCTGTGTAGGTACACCATTATTGTATCTGCCGCGCCCGGAATGGCCCGAAGAAAAGGTGTTGCTTGCCTGGTTGCAGCAATGGGGTCGCTGTCACCCGGTGTCTCGGGAAGACCTGTCCAGCGGCTCCCTGCTTCCTGCCTTGCTGGCATGTCAGGCACAGGTGTTGCCGGCATTGCCCCGGGCGGGAGGTGAATTGGTGGTGGCAGAAGCCATTCTCAGGGCGCTTTCTGAAGATAGGGCAATCTCGTAGTCATTTGCACCTCGGCCGGCCCGTACGCGGGCACCTGCGCATCACAGGGGAATGGGGAGTAAGTCTTTCAGCCAGGATTCATCTGAGGCGCGTAGCGTAATCAGTGAGTGTACGCTACCTGGGAGACTATCTATGAAGACCTTTGCAGCAATTGTTTCCAGCATACTGATGCTGATGGTGGTTACGACATCAGGCGCCCAGGCTGAAACCGATGTGATTCCCTCCTATGGCCCCATTCCTTTTGCACAAATGGATCGGGATGCCAATGGTGTTGTCAGCCGGGAAGAGTTTCAGTGGGCCCGGGATGCGCGTCGGCAACAGCGTGCCGGGCAGGGACGGATGATGCGCATGCAGTCTGCGGCCCCGGACTTTGCGGACCTGGATCTGGACCAGGATGGACGGCTGGATCCCGCAGAGTGGCAACATCACATGGAAAGACGTATGCCACGGCCTGCTGCCGGGCAAGCCGTGCCGGTGCAGTAAACCCGCGAGGTATGAAGCGGTTTTCTGCGCAATGAGGGTGTACTGCCCGCGGGGAAACGTGGTCTGCCCGGCAGGGCGGTCGCCAAGGTGCTCCGTGGCAGAGCTTTGTGCCCCTATTCTTTCAATACCCCGGCGGCCTGTTGATCCGCATGGTAGGAAGAACGCACCATGGGACCGCTGGCAATGTGGGTAAAGCCCATGGCCTTGCCGATGCGCGCCAGTTCATCGAATTCATCGGGGTGTACATAGCGTGCCACGGGCAGATGGTGCAGGCTGGGTTGCAGGTATTGTCCCAGGGTAAGCATTTCACAGTCATGGGCGCGTAAATCCAGCATCACCTGTTCCACTTCTTCCAGGGTTTCTCCCAGACCCAGCATCAAGCCTGATTTGGTTGGCACCGTAGGGTGTTGCGCCTTGAATGACTGAAGGAGTTGCAACGACCAGTGATAATCGGAGCCCGGGCGTGCCTGTTTGTACAGGCGCGGTATGGTTTCCAGATTATGATTGAATACATCCGGCGGTGCCTGCTGCATGATGTCCAATGCACGATCCATGCGACCACGAAAATCAGGGACCAGGATTTCAATACGGGTGTGGGGTGTCTTGGCTCGCACTGCCTGGATGCAGGCAACGAAATGTGCGGCGCCACCATCGCGCAAATCATCGCGATCCACCGAAGTGATGACCACATAACGCAAGCCCATGGCGGCAATGGTGCCAGCCATGTTTTCCGGTTCCTGAGGATCCAGGGGGTCGGGCCGCCCATGGGAAACATCGCAAAATGGGCAGCGGCGGGTGCAGATGTCACCCATGATCATAAAGGTGGCGGTACCATGGCCGAAGCACTCCCCCAGGTTGGGGCAGGAAGCCTCTTCGCAAACCGTATGCAGGTGGTTTTCCCGAAGAACCTTTTTCAGCCTGGCCACTTCCGGACTTGCGGGAGACTTGGCGCGTATCCAGTGGGGTTTTCGTGCCGGTTTGTCGGTAGGCTCGATTTTCACGGGGATGCGAGCCACCTTGGCGGCGCCACGCTGAGGATTTGTGTCCGGTTCACTCCTGAGGAGACGGGCGGGGCTTCCGCGTCGGG
>CBDUNQ010000575.1:0-1882 GCA_965368625.1 uncultured Gammaproteobacteria bacterium | reverse complement strand
CAGTAACCAGGTATATAGCCTGCAGTTACGGCAAAGCCTGTTCCGTCGCGATCAGTACCTGCAGCGACAACAGGCACAGAGCCGGGTGGACCAGGCGGAAGTCCAGTATGCCGAGGCGGAAAGCGATTTGGTGTTACGCGTGGCCGAAGCCTATTTCAATGCCCTGGGCGCCCACGATAATCTGCAATTTGCCGTGGCGGAAAAGCAAGCCATCACCCGTCAACTGGACCAGGCACAACAGCGCTTTGAAGTGGGCCTTACGGCGATGTCCATGAAGCCCAGGCCGCTTTTGATCTGGCCGTGAGCCGCGAAATCAGCGCCCAAAGCGCCCTGGACAATGCCTATGAGGCATTGCGGGAACTTACGGGCCAGCGTACCGGTACATTGGCGCCACTGGTGGAGTTACCCCTGCTGGAACCCACCCCCGCCTCACCCGATGACTGGGTGGAAACCGCCCTGCAGCAAAACCTGGCGCTGATCGCTGCGCAGGAAGAGCTGGCTATTCGCCAGAAAGAAATCGGCATTGCCCGATCCGGTCACCTGCCTACCGTGGACCTGACCGCCGACGCCCAATACCAGGATCAAAACTTTGGCGGCATTGCTCCTATCGAACGCAACGATACCGCTATTGGCGTGGAACTGAATCTACCTCTGTACCAGGGTGGCCTGGTGCGCTCCCGCACCCGGGAAGCCCGGGAACGCTTTCAGCAAGCCCAGGCGCAAGTGGAACAGGCGCGGCGCAGTGCGGAGCGGGCGACCCGCGATGCCTATCGCGGCGTGGTATCCGACATCAGCCAGGTAAAGGCCCTGCAACAGGCGCTGCAATCCAATCAAACGGCTCTGCGGGCCCAGGAAGCCGGTATGGAAGTGGGTACACGCACCATCGTGGATGTGCTCAATGCTCAGCGTGGATTGTTTGATGCCCAGCGGAATCATGCCCGGGCCCGCTACACCTATCTGCTCAATGGTCTGCGTCTCAAACAGGCAGCCGGTATTCTGGCGACAGAGGATCTGGTGGCCATCAACCAGCAATTACAGGCGCCATGATTGCCGTTCCCCCGTTATGCCGGGGTGCCGAATCCACCCTGGTCATGGTGGATATTCAAGACCGCCTGCTATCCGCCATGGCCCGCGAAGACCGTGAAAACCTGATCCACCATGGCCGACAATTGCTGCAGGCGGCACAAGCCCTGCAGATACCGATACTGGCTACCGAACAATATCCACGCGGCCTGGGCGCCACTCACAGTGACCTGGCCAAGGCCCTGGGCGACTCCCCGCCACTGGAGAAAACCCGCTTTTCCTGTTGTGGCGCCCAGGGCTTCACTGCAGCACTGCCCGTCAGCCGTCCCCAAGTGGTGCTGTTCGGCATTGAAGCCCATATCTGTGTACTGCAAACCGCACTGGAATTGCAGTCCCTGGACAAACAAGTCTTCATCGCCGCCGATGCCATCGCTTCACGACGCAGCGAATATAAACAAAATGCCCTGAATCGTATGCAGCAGGCCGGTATCATCATCAGCAACAGTGAATCCATTGTCTTTGAGTGGCTGGGGGATGCCCGCCATGAACAATTCAAATCCCTTTCCGCCCTGTTCAAGTAATGCCAAGGTAACCACCATGAATAATTCATTAACACCCGACTTACCCTCGTTCGACGACCCCATCGGTGTGTTGCGTGCCTGCCATGAACGCATGCTGGAACATTGCGACTTGCTCGAACGACTACTGAGCCACGTAGCCGAAAAAGGCGCCGACATGGAAGCCAGCAGTGCCGCGGCCAAGGTGTACCGTTACTTTTCCACGGCCGCCCGGCATCATCACCAAGATGAAGAGGAAGACCTGTTTCCAGTGCTTTCCCAGCAAAGCATGAAGATTGCCG
>CBDUNQ010000574.1:0-1883 GCA_965368625.1 uncultured Gammaproteobacteria bacterium | reverse complement strand
ACCCGGCACCCGGCACCCGGCACCCGGCACCCGGCACCCGGCACCCGGCACCCGGTACCGGGTGCCGGGTGCCACTCAATACAGCGCCTTGACTCGGTACCCGCGTCGCTCCAGCAGGGCGAGTATCCCCTCTTTACCGGGAAGGTGCAGGGCACCAACGGCCACGAAGACCCGACCACGGGCCAACACCGGCAACATCCGCTCGGTCATGCGGTGATTGCGCTCCACGATCAACTGGCGGTTCATGCGCTCCACCAGGGCAGGTGGCTGATCAGCCATGGAAGCCTCACTCAGGCGCACCATTCCGGCCAGATCCCGTTGCAGATACAATGCGATCAATTCGTCCAGCGTAGCCTGAATTTCCTCGAGGTTATCCACCGTACTCTGCAACATTTCCTTTTGTTCCTGCAGGGACATCTCTTCGAATACCGACATTTGCTCCGCTGCGGTTTCCAGCCCACTGACCTTCTTGCCCATCTGCAATGCCTGGTCGTGCAATACCCGATCCAGGAAATATCCGGTTTTGGTCTTGGGCATCATCAGCGTGGTCGCCACCGCCCAGGGTTTCATCATGCGCAACACGGGTTCGGGTATACCAAAACCCGCCATGGCCTGAGCCGTACGTCGAAACAGGCTCTCCCCAAGCAGGGTCTGCAAATCACTGCCATCGGTGAGAAACAGGCTGGTGCTGAGGCTGAGCATGGTTTCCGCACCAAGCTCCAGCTCCAACATCAGGTGTTGTGCACCCTCAAAGGCATCCGCAACCGCGGGCGGAAGACGGGTGACCCGGGCATCCTCCGAGTGTACTGTGCCAAAAAGGTAGTCCGGCTCCCCCCCCTTGGCACTATGGATTTCCCATAGAAGCCCATGCCGATAGGGGTCTTGCGCAGCCGCTATGCTGGCGGTCATCAGACTCAGCAGGAAAATCAGCAAGGTGGCCAGCCAGGAAGGTGCTTGCCTGTAAAAATCGCTTCTCATGGTTTTCCTCGTTAAGATCGTGGTTATGGCCCGGCAATGATCGCACCGGCCGTCGGGATTCGGTATGCTTCGCCCATGACAGAACAATTGACTCAGCCCCCAATGGCTCAGCGCTTCCGGGGCTTTCTTCCGGTGGTGGTGGATGTGGAAACCGCCGGCTTCAATGCCAGGAAAGATGCCCTGTTGGAAATCGCTGCCGTTACCCTGGAAATGGATAGTAATGGGTTTATTCGTCCCAATGAAACCTTTCACTGCCATGTGGAACCATTTCCCGGCGCCAACCTGGACCCCAAGGCCCTGGCCTTCACCGGCATAGACCCCTATAACCCTTTCCGTATGGCCAAATCGGAATCCGATGCCCTGCAGCATGTTTTTCAGCCCATTCGCAAGGAAATCAAATCCCAGGGCTGCACCCGCGCGGTATTGGTGGGTCATAACCCTTCCTTTGATCTCGGCTTCGTCAATGCGGCAGCGCTGCGCGCCAAAATCAAACGCAATCCCTTTCATCAGTTCAGCACCGTTGATACCGCCACCCTCGGCGGACTCGCCTATGGGCAGACGGTATTGGCCCGTGCCGTTCAAGCGGCCGGCTTCAGCTGGAGCGAAGAGCAGGCACACTCCGCTGTATACGATGCCCAGCAGACTGCAGAACTGTTTTGCGCCATCGTCAATCGCTGGCAGGAACTGGGGGGCTTTCGTTTCCCTTCCACCCCGGACCTGGAATCCGCTGACCAGGAAGACCAGGCCAACCCCGGGTAACCCCCCGCGGGGGTGCACTTGAAATAATCATCGCCCGTTACCAGGTGTCTGCGATAGGAGCGCCCTTGGAGCACACAGTAGCAGTATCGTATTCATTCCACACCTGGACGAATAACGCGAGGCACTGTGCCACACCCATAAATATT
>CBDUNQ010000573.1:0-1883 GCA_965368625.1 uncultured Gammaproteobacteria bacterium | reverse complement strand
TGGCTGCGAGTGTGCGATCAATGGGCGGCAGAATGGATTCGGGCCATTGCGGGGATTGCAGGCTCCGCAGATGACGTTCGATACGCACCAGGTTGCGTTTTTCCACGGAGGATTTGAATCCCAGGTGATTATTTTGTGGCTTCAGGGAAAAGGTGGCAAATACACCCAGCACCTCACCGGTGTTACGGCCCAATGGGCCCAGAAAACCCACTAGACCACCATCGTTATTGGCCGCTACTCCATTCCACTGTACATAGTCATGCTGGGGTGTATCCCAGAGAAAGGGGTAACTCACCGGGGCATTGGCTGGATTGAAATTGGCTTTCTCCGGGGTGAGGTGCCCGAGGATTCGATTGTAGATGCGTCCAAAGGCATCCAGGCGCCCATAGCCGTATACCAGACCATGACCGCCACGCGCCGGATCATTATCCTCATTGTATTCGCGCAATCGCGCCAGGGCATCTTTCATACGGCCGCGCAGGGAACTGCCCTTTTTGGGGGGAATACGCTGTTCCAGCCGCTGAAATTTTTCTGCATCGTTCAGGGTTGTGCTCATGGCCTTTTCCAGTGCCAGCAACATGCCCACCATATCCGCCAGTGCCGGCCCCCCGTCAATACGTATACCGGTTTGCTGATAGTTGATCTGGGTGGTGTGGCAGGCGGCACAGGTGAAGCCCATGTAATCCATCCCATTGTAATGGTCCTTGACGAAGCCCACGGGTAGTGCATCAGGATTATTCCAGCTTTCCCGTTGCGGCAAATAGCGAAAATAGCTCAGATGTGCGGGGTCGCGGAACAGGATGTGATTATCCGCCTGTTCCAGGTTCACAAAGATATCGTAGGGAATGAAATCCGAACCCTGGGTGATACTGTAGAACCAGCTGCTGTCCCAGCGATTCCAGTTCTGATCCAGGTATACAATGTGTTTGGCGCTATCGCCAAAGGCATCTTCACTGATGGCCTGGGCGTGGCGATCCTGACTGACTACAACCCCTTGTGAAGTATAGGTGCAGCCTTGCAACAGGCAGCAGAAAACCAGTGAAACGTACCTTATAAGTCTGTCCATGATGATTCCTCACCCGCGGGGAACGATGCCGCGCGATGGATACGGGATGAATGTCTCACGCTGAGATTTCCATTCATCTCGCTATCCCTGTCCATGGCCGCTTGCATGCCTCATAGCATCGCCCTTTCTGGTGGCAATGCAAAGGGCATTGTAGTGCCTGATAATGACAATTATTCACGTTCCCGTACCATGGCTTTCAGGGGGAGGTGAAGGTTGCAAGCTCCGGGATGGCAGGCTGCAGCGGATAGGGGGCAGGGATAGTCCGGCCGTGGGGATGACATCAATCCATGAGTCGATGAGAGTGAAGTGCCCGTCAGAGGATGAGGACAGGGCAAGCCCCCATCTGTAGATGGGGGCCGATAATGGGCGTTGCCCTACTGCAGGGCAGGATCAGCGGGTAACCCGGGTATTGCCGTTAACGGTTAACAGTCGCACCCGGTCTCCGATGCGGATATCGGTACTGCCCACTTGCTGCACCACCGCAATCACCCGGCCACTATCCATGCGCACGGTGATTTCCTGACCCTGGCTGCGGGTGCTGGCTTCTTCCACTTTGGATCCCACTACGCCTCCGGCTACAGCCCCTACCACAGTAGCAGCGGCCTGACCACGACCACCACCTACGGTATTACCTCCGATACCTCCCAGGATGGCTCCGGTCGCCGCACCGATCTTGGAATCCGTGCCTTCAATGACCACCAGGCGAATATCCTCCACCACACCGTATTCCACTTGCTGGGTATTGCGGGCATCGGCGCGGGAATAGGTATCACCGCTGAGGTTTCGTGCGCAACCGCTCACTGCAGTGAGGCTGACG
>CBDUNQ010000572.1:0-1888 GCA_965368625.1 uncultured Gammaproteobacteria bacterium | reverse complement strand
CGGTCTCCGAAGGCGCGCAGTTGGTCATCGGTCCCCTGACCAAAGAAGCCGTTCAACAAGTAGCATCACTGTCCCCTTTGCCGGTCCCGGTGCTGGCATTGAATCAGGTGGAAGGTTTGTATCGGGAGGGCCTGTATCAATTCGGCCTGCCCCCGGAAGACGAGGCACGCCAGGTGGCTGAACGGGCACGCTGGGATGGGCATCAGGGGGCACTGGCGCTGATCCCGGAAGGCAGCTGGGGCGATCGTGTATTGCTGGCCTTTGCCGACCACTGGCAACAATTGGGAGGTCGCTTATCGGAAGTACAGCGCTTCAGTCAGGGGCAGGTGGATTTCAGTGTTGTTCTGCAGTCATTACTGAATCTCGATGACAGTAAAAACCGGCAGCGTGCACTGACCCGTCAATTGGGGCGCAATCTCGAATTCGAACCACGTCGCCGTGCGGATGCGGATTTTGTCTTTTTACTGGCCCGCAGTTCCGAGGCCAGTCAAATCATGCCGCAGTTACGCTTCCATCACGCCGCCGATCTGCCTGTCTATTCCACATCCCATGTGAATGATGGCCAGCTCGCGGGAACCCGCAGCGTGGATATTCAGGGTATCCGTTTCTGTGATATGCCCTGGATGCTGACCCCGGAAGAAGTATTGCCGCCATTGCACGACACCCTGACACAAATGCGACCCCAGGAAATGAAGCGCTATGCGCGCCTCTATGCCCTGGGCATTGATGCCTTCCAGCTGATTCCCCAGGTCAGTATCAGCGGCTTGCAGGGCAATCCTTACCTGAAGGGTGTCACCGGAAACCTCTCCATTGATACAAAGCTGCGCGTGCTGCGCGAGCTGCCCTGGGCCAGAGTGAATAACGGGATACCCGAACTACTGGAACCGGCTACCCCGCTCCCCCTACCGGACACGGATACCCCACCGGGCATAACGGATATGCCTGCCAGAGACATCAGGGATGAAAAATACACGACACCTGGGTATATGCGCTGAACAGCACGCCTGCCAATACCTGCAAACCCAGGGCTTGCAGCTGCAAGCCCGTAATTATCGCTGCCGTGGCGGTGAAATCGACTTGATCATGCTGCATGGACAGCAACTGGTATTTGTGGAAGTGCGTTATCGCAGCCATACCCGCTTTGGCGGCGGGGTGGAAAGCATCGATTCACGCAAGCAGCAACGCATCATTCTTTGTGCGCGTCACTACCTGCAGCAGCACCCCGTGGAGCGACAGCGCAGCGCCCGTTTCGATGTGATTTCCATGGATGCACGACAGCAGATTCAATGGATTCGCAATGCCTTTGAGGCCTAGACCGTTTCCTCTGCACCCACAATACGTGCTTTCCCTGATTTTTTACCTTGAAAGCACTACGCCTGCACTGCATACCTGGGGTACACTGTAGCGCCATGGATACGGGAAAACCGACTGCGGAACCTTTTACCCATTCGCAGGTCCATCGTCCCGCAACCCGCACCGACCATGGCAACACAGGAGATACACAATCCATGAACATACATTGGCGCACTCTGAGCATCGCCCTTTTGGCCACCACCTTTCTGGGTGGGTGTGCTGGCGTAGTCGTAGGCGGAGCCGCTACCGGAGCCGCCATCGCTACCGACCGCCGTACCACGGGCGCCTTTGTGGATGATGAGCTCATTGAATGGAAGGCCCTGGGCGCCCTGCGCGGCGACAAGGAGTTGAACCGTCACTCCCATTTCAATGTGACCAGTTTTGATGGCATCGTGTTAATCAGTGGCGAAACCCCCACGGAAGAGTATCGCAATCGCGCTGCCGACTACGTGCGCAATATTGAAAAGGTACGCAAGGTCCATAATGAGCTGACCCTGGCCGCACCCAGTTCACTGATGAGTCGCAGCAGCGATAC
>CBDUNQ010000571.1:0-1892 GCA_965368625.1 uncultured Gammaproteobacteria bacterium | reverse complement strand
CAGGGATAAAAAATACCGGCTTTCGCCGGTATGACGATCCTTTTTCCAACCGCCGTCATTGCGAACATAGTGAAGCCATCTTCCCAACGCCGACACCAAGTAGTCAGGTTTCAGGGTGTGGGCTTGCCCTATCAAGCCGACGTAGTATCCGCAGTTTCCAGATAATTGCCGATGGCTTGCAGAAATGCGGCACCGTAACGCGCCAATTTTCGTTCCCCCACCCCATTAATGGCGAGCAATGCCGCTTCATCCCGGGGTTTGCAGGCAGCCATTTCCACCAGACTGGCATCACCGAAAATAATATAGGGAGGTACACCCTGCTCCGTGGCCAATTGTTTCCGTAACTGGCGCAAGGCCTGGAACAGGGCTTCATCATAGGGCTGATCCACCGCAGATGACTTGTCAGTACGGGCACTCCTGCTCTTCGCTTTCGTCTTGGTCTTGATCCGCGGGCGCGCCAGGGCCAGGGTTTCTTCGCCGCGCAACAGTGGACGAGCTGTTTCACTGAGGCGCAGCACAGAATACTGTGCAATATCCTGCCAAAGGTAACCATGGTGAATCAATTGCCGCAGAATACTGACCCAGTCATCTTCGCTGCGATCCGCACCGATTCCATAAGTGGATAATGCATCATGGCCCAGGCTGCGGATGCGTTCATGCTTCATACCCCGCAATACGTCCACTATATGTTTAATACCAAAACGCTGACCAACCCGGTAGACACAGGAAAGAGCCATTTGTGCCGCCTCGGTACCATCAAAGGTTTGTGGTGGATCGAGGCAGAGATCGCAATTACCACACGCCTGGTCACGCTGCTCACCGAAATAATTCAGCAATACCCGGCGCCGGCAGGTAAGAGCTTCCGCAAAGGCCACCATGGCATTGAGTTTATGAATTTCCACCCGCAACTGATCGGGATTTTGCGTGTTTTCCACCAAACGCCGCGCCGTGACCACATCCTGGGCACCGTGCAATAACAGGGCTTCGGAGGGTAAACCATCCCGGCCGGCACGACCGGTTTCCTGGTAATAGCCTTCAATATTCTTCGGCATATCATAGTGCACTACAAACCGCACATTGGGTTTATCGACCCCCATTCCAAAGGCCACCGTTGCCACCACGATCTGTATTTCATCTCTGAGAAAAGCTTCCTGCACTCTCTCCCGGTGCGCGGCGGGCAAGCCGGCATGATAGGTGTCAGCCACAAAGCCTTGTGCCTGCAGTCGCCCACCCAGCTCTTCCACCCGCTTACGGCTCAAGGCATAGATAATGCCAGCCTCTCCTTCATGGCCGGCAAGAAAATGCAGCAATTGATCGAATGGTTTGTGTTTTTCCAATACGGTGTAACGGATATTGGGCCGGTCAAAACCGGATTCATAGCAAGTGGCTTGCGCCAGATGCAGGCGTTGAATAATGTCTTGACGGGTTTGCGGATCGGCCGTGGCCGTCAGGGCAATAAAGGGTATTTGTGGAAAACGTTCGCGCAAGGCACCCAATTGCACATATTCGGGACGAAAGTCATGTCCCCATTGGGACACGCAGTGGGCTTCATCAATGGCGAACAGGGCAATATCCAGCTCATCAAGACGCCCAAGAAAGCCTTCCGACATCAGCCTTTCGGGTGCCACGTAGAGTAGATCAAGTGCGCCATCATGCAGACGTGCCAGGGTCTGCCGGGCTTCTTCAGCCGACAGGGTGGAATTATAGTAGGCAGCGGCAACACCATTGCCACGCAAGCTATCCACCTGGTCTTTCATCAGGGCAATGAGTGGGGACACGACAATGGCCACCCCCGGCCGGTGCAGAGCAGGAATCTGATAACAAAGGGATTTCCCGCCACCAGTAGGCATGAGTACAAAAGCGGAGTTACCAGCGATCACATCCTGAATAAT
>CBDUNQ010000570.1:0-1893 GCA_965368625.1 uncultured Gammaproteobacteria bacterium | reverse complement strand
CAGATACCACAGCAGGCTAAATAACCGCGCCATCATTACCCGGCTGCTCATGATGAACAGGCTGCTGCCATGTAACGCTCACATCAGCACCACATCGTACTGTTCCTGGGTATACAGGGCTTCCACCTGGAGTTTGATGGGTTTGCCGATAAAGGTTTCCAGTTCAGCAAGATTGGTGGATTGCTCATCCAGAAGACGGTCAATGACTTCCTGGGAAGCCAAAACCAATAACTGCTCGGCATCAAACTGCCGCGCCTCACGAATGATTTCCCGGAATACTTCATAGCAAACGGTTTCCGGCGACTTGATGGAGCCACGCCCGCTGCATGTGGGACAAACATGACATAGTACATGCTCCAGGGATTCCCGCGTGCGTTTGCGCGTCATTTGTACCAGGCCGAGGCTGGAGACTTCACTGATGCTTGCCTTGGCGTGGTCCTTTGCCAGATTTTTCTCCAGTGCACGTAAAACCTGGCGCTTGTGCTCTTCCAACACCATATCGATGAAATCGATGATGATGATACCACCGAGATTGCGCAGCCGCAGTTGACGCACAATGGCCTGGGCTGCTTCCAGATTGGTTTTGAATATGGTTTCTTCCAGGTTACGATGACCCACATAGGCACCGGTATTCACATCGATGGTGGTCATGGCTTCCGTCTGATCAATGACCATATGGCCGCCGGACTTGAGTTGCACCTTGCGCTCCAGGGCCTTCTGTATTTCATCATCGATACCATAGATATCGAATATGGGGCGTTCGCCGGGATAATACTCAATATCCACCGGTAATTCGGGTATAAACTGTTCCACAAATTTGGTTACCCGCTGATAGGATTCCCGGGAATCGATACGCAGCTTTTCCACATCGCTGTGCAACAGATCGCGTAATACGCGCAGGGTCAGCGGCAAGTCTTCGTGGATGACATTTCCCGGCACCACATCCTTGGACCGCTCTTGAATGGAAGCCCAGAGTTTGCGCAGGAACAGCATATCCGCCGCCAGGGATTCCGCATCCACACCCTCGGCAGCGGTACGCAGGATATACCCCCCTGCTCACCCTCGGTACGCAGGGAGCTGACGATATCCTTGAGGCGCTGGCGCTCCTGTTCATCTTCGATTTTCTGGGACACCCCCACATTACTGGCTCCCGGCATGAATACCAGGTAACGGGAAGGAATGGTGATATGGGTGGTAAGCCGGGCACCTTTGCTTCCCAGGGGATCCTTGATTACCTGCACAGAAATCTTCTTGCCTTCGTGCAATAGCTGGGTGATGGGTTCCACCACGCGGACTTCGCCCACGGCCTTTTCCTCATCATCATTTGCAGTGATATCGGAGGCATGCAGAAAGGCCGCACGCTCAAGCCCGATATCCACAAAAGCCGCCTGCATGCCGGGAAGTACTCGGCACACCTTGCCATGGTAGATATTTCCCACCAGGCCGCGGCGATTGGCGCGCTCGATGATGACTTCCTGCAGTACCCCGTTTTCCACCACGGCCACGCGGGTTTCCTGCGGGGTTACATTTACCAGAATCTCTTCACTCATGAATGGTTCCGTTGGTTTTCCTTGTTATGGTTCACCTGCCTCCGGGTCGGTAACAAGGTGATGCCGGCCTGTTGCAACAATTGCGCTGTTTCAAACAGCGGCAGACCCATGACCCCACTGTAACTACCCTGCAGCCGTTCCACAAAAATGGCTCCAAGCCCCTGTATGCCATAGGCACCGGCCTTGTCCCGAGGTTCCCCGCTATCCCAGTAGGCTTCACGTTCGGACTGGTTGCTGGCCCGCAGGGTCACTTCGGTGCGGCACAGGCACAATCGCGGTGCGGGATCCAATAGCGCCACCGCGGTGAGCACCCAATGCCGGCGACCGGACAGGGCGGCAAGCA
>CBDUNQ010000569.1:0-1899 GCA_965368625.1 uncultured Gammaproteobacteria bacterium | reverse complement strand
ATTCCCTGGCCCACCACCGCGAATCCCACGGAACCCGCCAGGGCAATGGGCAGGCCAGCGGCCGCCGAGGTACCTACCGCGCGACGGATATCCACTCCATGCCATCGCAGATAGGGAACCGTGAGGGTACCGCCGCCAATGCCCAACAGTGCAGACAAGCCGCCAATACCTGTTCCCACCAGCCACCCCTGGGCCCGGGAAAGCCGATACTGGTGCTCCTGTACCTGCATGGCCACAAGAAATTGCAGCCCGACCAGACATTCAAAAACGCCAAAGGCCAGCCGCAAGGTTTCACTGGGCAACACGCGGGCCAGGAAGGCCCCGCCCATCGCGCCGATCACGATCCCCGGCACCAGCGTACGCAGGATGGGCCAGTCCACACTGTTGCGCCGGTGGTGTGCACGCACCGATGCCAGGGAAGTAAATACAATGGTGGCCAGTGAGCTACCGATGGCCAACTGCATAATCAGGTCCATGGAAAAACCCTGATACGCAAACCAGAATGCCAGTGCCGGCACAATCACCAGTCCCCCACCCACCCCCAACAGACCGGCAAGTAAACCGGCTACCGCACCCAGTAACATATAGGTCAGCCAGGTTGCCAACATCGGACTTTTCTCAGACTATTTTCAAAATAAGGATTCCACGCATTCATCTGCATTCCATACCCTTTGTAAAACCGCTTTCTCCGTACGTGAAACAGGACCACACGGCATTCCACTATCATAAAGAGAATACATTGCGTTCATGTTGATCTGCGATGACATTATTTTTTCCGCATCATCCTGGTCAGGCTACTTTGCCCGGCACCAGCCGGGTATACTACTACGGTTAGTATGAGTCATTCTTTACGCCAAGGTTTTTATCTGCGCCCTATGGGAAAAATCGCGTTTTTCACTTTTTTTATGGGTTTGGGTTGCATGCTCAACGGCATTGCGTATGCCGTTACAGAAGACCCATACCCTACGCAACGCGAACGCTTCCTGGAAGCACGCACGGCACTGAGTAAAGATCAACGCAGCCAATTCCGGCAGTTGATGGAAAGCCTCCATGACTATCCTTTGCAACCCTACCTGGAGTACTGGGAAACCCGTCGCTATCTTGGCACACAAACCCCGGCACATATCCGCACGCTGCTGAGCACATTGAAGGATACTCCGCTGGCCAGCCGCCTGCGCCAGGCCTGGCTGCTGGAACTGGCAAAGCAGAACCGTTGGGAAACATTTCAGGAATTTTACCTCGCCCCGCAGGGTGTGGAATTACAGTGCTATGCCTTACAAGCACAACTGACCCGTCAGCAGCCGGAAGAGCTGGCGGGTGTACTGGATCAGGCACAAGCGCTCTGGCTGGTGGGACATTCCCAGCCCAGCGCCTGTGACCCGGTATTCGACCAACTCTATGCCAGTGGCCGCATTACTCAGGAACGGATCTGGGAACGCATTCACCTTGCCATGGAAAATAATAAACCGGGACTGGCCAGCTTCCTTGCCAAAAAGCTCTCAGCGGAAGACCGTGAGTGGGTTGCGCGCTGGACACAGGTGCATAACCGTCCGGCACAGCACCTGCAGGACCCGGCATTCAACAAGGATACCGCCCTGACCCGCACCATTTTGCTCCATGGCCTGCGCCGTCTGGCGCGCGCCCACCCGGAACAGGCCTGGGCCCACTGGGATCGAATGAGTGGAAAGTATGCCTTTAGCGAAGACGCAGCAGCACAGACCCAGCGTGCCATGGCCATGCCCGCAGCCTACCGCCATCACCCGCAAGCCCTTGAATGGCTGGAGCGGGTACCCCGGATAGCCGCGGATGACGTAGTCCTGCAGTGGCGGGTGCGCGCCGCCCTGCCCCTGAAGGCATGGCAATCGGTACTGGATGCCATCGCCGCCATGAGTTATGGAG
>CBDUNQ010000568.1:0-1904 GCA_965368625.1 uncultured Gammaproteobacteria bacterium | reverse complement strand
AAAAGAATTCTGTTTAATAATTTTAAAATATGATTTAACAAAAAAAAAAATTTTCAATAAAAAAGGATATCTCATCCACAATAATGGTCGAAAAATGAAAAAATATTATAATAGATTTTTAGCAATTACAATATTCAGTTTTTCCAAAAACATCGATCTAGCATAACCACTTCGAGTACTGTTAATTTTTTTCATCGCAACACTCACCGCTCCCTCAATCCTTCATCCTTCGCCCGCAACAGGGGGCTCAGGATATATTCAATCAACTTGCGCGTACCGGTCTTCATTTCCACCGTCACGCTCATACCCGGTGTTAAACTGACTTCTTTGTTGTTCACTTCTATTCTTGCCTTTTCCATTAACACTCGCGCCGCATACACCAGGCCGGTATTTTCATTGGGCACCGCATCACTGGAAAGGGTCAGCACCTTGCCGTCAATGGCGCCGTATTTGGTGAAAGGAAAGGCTTCCACCTTAATTACGGCTTGCTGTTGTTCATCCACAAAACCGATGTCCTTGTTCTGCACCCAGGCTTCCACTTCCAGTTGTTGATGTTCGGGCACGATCTTCATCAATTCCTGAGCCGGAGTAACGATGCCGCCCACGGTATGTATGGCCAGCTGTTGTACCCGACCTGCAATGGGGGCACGCAATGCCTGTAAGCGGGTGCGTTGTTCCGCCTTGATGGTTTCCTGCTGCAAGGCTTTGAGGTTTCGTTCGGCCTCGGCCCTTTTACCCAACAGGGTACGCCGGAATTCCTGCACAGCTGCCGCGCGTTGTTCCCGGATTTCGGCCATGGCCGCGTCGATTCGTTTGCTACCATTGCGCAGGGCCAGCAGATCCTGCTGCTGGGCCAGGCGTTGCTCTTCCAGCTCCAGCCCGGATTGTTGGGCATAGAGTTGTTTTTCCACCAGGGTATGCAAGGATTTCACCCGCTGGGTAATCAGTGGCAGTGTGGCTTGCAGTTTCTTGATCTGCGCCTCATTGACTGCCTGTTCGGCTTGCTGACTGGCAATGCGATGGTCCAGCGCAGCCAGGCGGGCCTGGTATTCCCCCCACTCGGCATTGAGCATGTGGTTCTGCCATGGGGCTTCCTCATTGTGGTTTCTCGAGACAGGTTGCGTATCCCGCTGAATTGTGGCGGCTGGTTCAGCCTCCGCTTCCTGCCGGGCCAGTAAGCGGTCATAGCGTTGCAGATCGCCCTGGGCTTCGGTGATCTGTTGTTGCAGGCGTTCTACATCCGCTTCGGTGGCAGTGGGATCGAGCTCGATCAGGATTTCTCCGGCTGCGACCCGCTGACCTTCCGTTACCGGTATGTGGCGCACCACGCCCAGCTCCAGCGGCTGAATGATTTTCACCTGGCCATTGGGAATGATCTTGCCATGGGCAGTGGCCACAATGTCCACTTCTCCAATACAGGCCCAGGTTAGTGCCAACAGGAAGAACACCATAATGGACCAGAGTATAGCCCGCCCCGCCGGAGATGGCGGACGTTCCTGGATTTCCAGGGCAGCGGGCAAAAAGTCGAGTGTGTCGTTGGTTTTCATGATAGGAGTTACACTTTTCAAGTCGTTCATACTCGTGTGTGGCATGAAGATTGTTTATTCACACACCATTGTTGGTATCATCATCTGGGGTTGGCACAACCACCATTGGGAGATGGCTTCGCCACATTTTTACTCCCAATGACTACGCGGTTCATCGGGCTACGGCCGCAAGTTCAGCGCCATTTTGCAAGGCGTGCAGGTGAGCATAGTGCCCGGCGTGCTTCAGTAATTGATCATGATTTCCCTGTTCTGCGATGCGGCCTTTATCCATCACGATAATGCGATCCGCGGCACGCACGGTGGAAAGACGATGGGCAATGATGATGACCGTACGGCCTTTGCAGATAGCGCGCATGT
>CBDUNQ010000567.1:0-1916 GCA_965368625.1 uncultured Gammaproteobacteria bacterium | reverse complement strand
GCCCTCTCCCGGAGGGAGAGGGGGCTAACAGGGAAGCCATGACTATGAATAGCAGCGACCTCAGAACGAAGCGCACCCGCTCTCCCTTCACGAGAGGGTCAGGAAGCTATCCCATGGCGCATGATCATGATTGACATCCACTGTCACATGCTGCCCGGCATCGACGATGGCCCCGCAGACCTGGATGAGGCACTGGCCATGGCCAGGCTCGCCGTGGCCAATGGCATCACCATGAGCATCGTCACACCGCACATCCATCCGGGCCGTTATGCCAATACGTTGGAAAGCGTAGCCCGGGCAAGCCGTGAGTTCAGCGATCACCTACGCGAACATAATATTGATCTGCAGCTTGGTATGGCTGCAGAGATTCGTATTGGCCTGGAAGTGAAAGCCATGGTCGAGGCCGGGCAGGTGCCCTGGCTTGGCACCCTCGATGGCTATCAGCTGATGCTGCTGGAATTGCCGCACAGCCATATTCCAGTGGGCAGTGACCGGCTGGTGAGCTGGTGTCTGTCGCATAAGATACGACCGGTGATCCCACATCCCGAACGCAATAAAGAGGTGATGGCGGATCTGGAAAAACTCGCACCACTGGTGAAACTGGGTTGTCTGTTGCAGGTTACTGCGGGAGCGGTGACCGGTGGCTTTGGCGCGCGCGCAAAAAAACGCGCCCGTCAACTCCTGAAAAGTGGCTACGTGAGCTTCCTCGCATCCGATGCGCACAATACGGATCATCGCATTCCCGACCTGGAGCCGGGCCGTGCCGCCGCTGCTTCCATCATCGGCGAAGAGGCGGCCTGGAAGCTGGTGCGCGACAATCCCGCGCAGATACTTTCCGGCTCATCGAAGCTATTCCGTGCTTCACACACCGGTATCCAGGCACCGGTTACGCTGGATTCGACCTCCGACATCACGGGGCCAGTGCATGTCTAGGGTCACCGCCTTGTTGCTCGCCTTCCTGCTGCTGGGGCTCAGCGCCGTGGCCACGGCACTTGCCCTTGCCGATCTGTACCGCGGAGAAGGGGCGGGCTTTGTGGATGAATGGAGTATGAATGAAGAGCAAGCCACGCCACCCCCCTGGGCATGGGAGCAGGCGCATCGCTACCTGTGGCTTGCCAACCGACTGGCTCCACTGGACCCGGATATTCGAAACGATCTTGGCCGCCTGTTTGAGTTACGGGTTACCCAGGAACAGGCTGATGCCCCACTGGGCAAAGCCGATCTCGAGCGGGCCCTCTCCTATTACCGCCAGTCCATTGCGCTACGCCCCGCCTGGCCCTATGTGTGGACCAATATCATGATGCTCAAACCCAAGCAGAACCGGCTCGATGCTGAATTTTCCCTGGCCATGCAACGTACGGCTCAGCTCGGCCCCGGGGAAGAAATTCTGCAAGTGGCCATTGCCGGTGGTGGGCTGAGCCTGTGGGAGCGCTTGCCGGCGGACCTGCAATCGCTGGTGGAACATACCGTTGCCCGGGGATTGCTGGAAGACACCTGGGCCATGTGGAGTGTTGCAGATGAACATGGGCTCATTCCCGTGGAGGAAGCCGCCCAGGCACTGATCCCTACGGCGCCACCCTATGAAGAATAATTCCCACTTACATGCAGCGAGCGCACACAGAGGCAATACGCCGCGGCTGTTCGTGGTGTATTTATTGCTACTCGTATGGCTACCCATTCCCTGGGCCAGTGGAGAAGCGGGCTTCAGCGCACTGATGGAAGTCTGGGTTTTCCTCATGGCGGCAGGCTGGCTGATTCAATATGCGCGGGGGAGGGCGGTTATCACCGATGCAGTGCGGCATGCCAGGCCAGTATTGATTTTGTTATTTCTTTGGCTGAGTTATGGTTTGGTGCAGATGACCCCGTTACCGGCGGGCATGGTAGATGCGCTTTCTTCCAATACGGCCACACTTTAC
>CBDUNQ010000566.1:0-1921 GCA_965368625.1 uncultured Gammaproteobacteria bacterium | reverse complement strand
CGGGTATCCAGGGGATAGCAGAGCATTTCAATCTGGGTATGGTCCGGTTCATTGTGAATGCTGAGGATTACCCCACCCCATAGCACTTGTGAACCGGTGTTGGTGTGCGGATCGTCAAGAACCCTTTGTGGCGTCATCTGAGGATTGGCATTACTGTGGCGAAAATCCGGCCCACTGCTGCAGCCGCCAAGGAGTGCCAGTAAAAGAAAACCAGTGGCCCAGACATGCATTACCGGTTCCTCAGGGGATAACGGGGATAAAACCAGGGATCATAAAACCAGGGATGATGATGCCATGGGTAATCATCGAAATCATCTTTGCCGGTTTTTTGCTGCGGCCAGAGATGGTGGTCCTGTACCTCCACCACGGGGTAGGAATAGTCATAGTTACCTATCTTGCGGGTTTCCATACGCTGCCAATTGCCAAAGACGGTGATTTTACGCTGCTTGGCATACACGGAGGGTTCGAGGAAACCCGGCACAATGGCAATGAAGCGACCAGAACGGTTTTCCGTATCCATGGGTTGCCCACCCCCGCTGAGGGGGGCATACAGAATAATCAGTTCCGTGGTCTTTTCCCGGTTGATCGATTCCAGCAGACTGCCCCCCCAGCGAACCGGTATGCCACTCTCCCCTGGCTCCTGGGCATGGATCTGTTCCAGCGTAGGGTTGTTGGCAGGGGCCTGGCGTATGGACTGGGGTAGGCTTGTGGTGCAGGCGTTGAGTATCAGGACGGCTGTCAACGCTACCATGGCGGAATAAAGAAGGCGGGTCGTCGGCATAGACTGATACTCCATATGCAATACCGGGGTTTTGACTCCACTGCCGGCCATGGGTTCCCCGGGCACCGGGCCTGAGCTGTGACGGGCTATTGCTTCAGGCGATAGCCGGTCTTGAACATCCATGCCACCAGCCCGAGGCAGATGGCCAGAAACAACAGAATCATGGCCAGGCTCAGACCCACGCTGACATCGGCAACCTCAAAGAAACTCCAGCGAAAGCCACTGATGAGATAGACCACTGGATTGAACAGGGTTACGGTTTGCCATACGGGCGGCAACATATTGATGGAATAAAAGCTGCCTCCCAGGAATACCAGGGGAGTGATTACCAGCATGGGAATGAGCTGCAGCTTTTCGAAATTGGTGGCCCACAGACCGATAATAAAGCCGAATAGACTGAAGGAGATACAGGTGAGGATCAGAAATGCCATCATCCATACCGGATGAGCAATTTCCAGGGGTACAAAAAATCCCGCAGTGGCCAGGATAATCAAGCCGATAATAAAAGACTTGGAAGCCGCCGCCCCCACATAGCCAATAAGAATTTCCACGTAGGAGATGGGGGCCGACATGACTTCATAGATGGTGCCGGTGAACTTGGGGAAGAAAATGCCAAAAGAGGCATTGGAAATACTCTGGGTAAGCAATGCCAGCATCATCAATCCGGGCACGATAAAGCTGCCATAGCTGACACCTTCGATGGTTTCGATGCGTGAACCAATGGCGGAACCGAACACCACGAAGTACAGGGCGGTGGATATGACCGGCGAAGCAAAACTCTGCAACAGGGTTTCCCAGGCGCGCAGCATTTCGTATTTGTAGATTACCCGTATGGCATACAGATTCATGATTTTGCCCTTACCAGGCTGACAAAGATTTCTTCCAGGGAACTCTGCGTGGTGTGTACATCCTTGATCATCATTCCATTCTCGCGAATGGCTTGTAGCAGGCCATCGATGCCGGTATCGCGCTTGTGGGGATCATAGGTATAGGTGAGCTGTAATCCATCTGCAGAGCGCTCCAGGGCCCAGTGGTTCAATTCATGGGGGATGGCTTCCAAGGCAGTGCTCAATTCCATAATCAATTGACGTTTGCCGAGTTTGTGCATCAATGCCTGCTTGTCATCCACGAGCAGCAATT
>CBDUNQ010000565.1:0-1931 GCA_965368625.1 uncultured Gammaproteobacteria bacterium | reverse complement strand
ACTGGCGCCAATGTCACTGCGCACCATGCGTTGTATGCCGGCGGACAGGGCCACGCTTTCATGAGCGAAGTGGTGATGCACCCGGTAGGTGATGGCGCGATCGTTATACAGGGAGGCAAATACGGCATGCACCGCCTGCAAAACGGCCTCAATACCGCGTACATTGAGAAAGGTTTCCTGTTGCCCGGCAAAGGAGGCATCGGGCAGGTCTTCCGCCGTGGCGGAAGAGCGAACCGCTACCGGGCAAGCGTCATCGCCCGCTGAAAGTTGTTCATAGGCACTGCGAATATCCCGCTCCAGGTCCTGGGGTAAGGGGGCGGTCATGATCCAGTTACGGATTTCTTCGCCGGAACGGGCCAGGGCATTCACATCCTCGATATCCAGCTTCGAGAGTTTCTGCTGAATGCGATCGGCCAGCTGGTTTTGGGAAAGAAAGTTGCGATAGGCATCCGCGCTGGTGGCGAAACCGCCGGGCACCTGCACGCCAAGTCCGCTGAGCTGGCTGATCATTTCTCCCAGTGAAGCATTCTTGCCGCCCACCTGTTCGACCTGATCCATACGCAATTGATCAAAGGGAATGACGTTGCCGGACATGTACTCTCTCCTGAATAAAGCGTAGCCACCCATGGCTTGCCACATCGGCTTTTCGGGTTGCGGAATGTAAAACCGGGATCCGTAATGGCACAATGGGAACCAGGACCGTCACAGAGATTCCCACGTATGCCACCGCGCACCGTTTTTTTCATTTCCGATCGTACCGGGATTACCGTGGAAACCCTCGGCCACAGTCTGCTGTCCCAGTTCGAGGTGTTTCAATATACGGAAGTTTACCTTCCCTTTACAGATACTGTTGAAAAACTCCAACAGGCAATTACACGGATTATTGATGCAGCTCAACAGACCGGGCAGCGCCCCCTGGTGTTCGTCACCCTGGTGAACCGTGATTTTCAGGAGCAGCTGGCAGCCTGTGACTGCATGGTGGTGGATTTTTTCCGCACCTTTCTTGGTCCCCTGGAGCAGGAATTGTCCATGGCATCCACCCAGCGGCTGGGGCACACCCATGGCGTGCGGGATGAAGGCCGCTATGACGCACGCATGGATACGGTCAATTATTCCCTGCGCACCGATGATGGCAACAGTGCCCAGTATTACCATGAAGCGGATGTCATCATCGTGGGCGTTTCACGTAGCGGAAAAACCCCAACCTGCCTCTATCTGGCCCTGCAATTTGGTGTGCGTGCAGCCAACTACCCCCTTACCGAGGAGGATCTGGAATCAGTGAAATTGCCTGCCGTGTTGCAGGAGCATAAAGCGCGGGTATTCGGTTTGCTGATCGATGCCCAGCGATTGCACCGCATTCGCAATGAACGCATGCCCCACAGCCGCTATGCATCGCTGGCCCAATGCCAGTATGAACTGCGGCAATTGAAGTCACTGTTTCAGCGGGAGAATATTCCCTGCCTGGATTCCTCCAGCATGTCGGTGGAGGAAATCGCCACCAGTATCCTGCATGCCACGGGTGTGCAACGTCGGCAGTGAGGTTCATTGCATGAAGCTAACGGGTAGTCCTTCGTCTATTGATTGAAGGTCTGATGATTATTGATGACCGGAACCGCATCGGACCAGTCATAGGAATCCAGAGGCTTCCGCCAGGTTTTCCGATTCCAGAACAGATAGCTGATCTGGAGATTGTCCCTGGCATAGCGAAACATTTCATCCAGGGTCCAGTACTTGGTGCTGGCAGAGGTGTCGCTGTGTACATGGGCATAACTATCGTATTGCATGGCGCCGAACAGCTTCATCTGTGTCTGGAAGCGATCATAAAGCGGATAGGTATGAGTCTGTAACGGCTCGGAATCGGGCAATACATCGGGCCCGCCCATGACCACCCCCAGGGGAGCCACCGCGGTGGCGATATCACCAAGATAAGA
>CBDUNQ010000564.1:0-1931 GCA_965368625.1 uncultured Gammaproteobacteria bacterium | reverse complement strand
CAGTGCATAAGCACACAACAGTAAGCCGTACAATGACAATAACAGGGATTGGTTACGGATGCGCAAGGATTTGGCGCTGATCAGCGCCCATAAAAGATAGATGAAAAATACGGTATGAAACAATCCCCTGCCACCAAACATGGTAAGCGGCAGAAATGCCGGTGCCAGCCAGCCATACTGCAAAAAACCGCTTTTTATTTTTTCCAACACACTAACCCGCATTTCTCACCAGGATCGCGTGGAGCGAAGATCAGCCTGATCCGCAATGGCTCCGCTTGAGTAATAATGTGTTTTGTATCTTTTTCCAAATAGTTGTGTCATAGCAATAGCCTATGAATGATTTCCGCCATCCGGTGGGAAATGCGGGTCAGGGCCTGTCAGCACTGACTTGCACCCGCACATGACTTTCTCTGCCACAGACAAAGGAATACCATCCGGTTTGACCAGGGGCGGTACGCCCGTACGTTTCGCTGAAGATATAGCGGCGGAGTGTACCTTATACGCGGACCAATAAAAGCCTAAAAGTACAGGCTTCCATCATCACCGGGAATCCAGTAACCTCTGATAAGTGGCTCATTGCGAGTCGTATCGCGAGGTGGCAATCTCCAAGCGCTTGTGATTACGGTGTGAGATTGCCGCGCTTCGCTCGCAAAGACAGGGGGAACGTACGTAAGACGACCCTAGTCCCGTTCTTCTATCCAGGCCATCTGGATACCTTCCAGAATCCGTTCACCGCAATGCTCGGGATCATCATCGAAATCTTCCAGGGCCATCACCCATTTCCGCAGATCCACAAAATTGACCCTGCGCGGATCCACATCGGGGAACTTTTCATCCAGTTCAATGGCAATATCCAGGGAATCAACCCATTTCAGGCTCATGGCAAACTCCAGTGGGAATCAATGATTTTCGCTCACCATGTTAATGGTGTACTTGGGAATTTCCACCACCAGATCCTGGCTCGCCACTTTTGCCTGGCAGCTCAAGCGGGAATCGGGATCCAGACCCCACGCCTTATCGAGTAAATCATCTTCCGTTTCATCGGATTCTTCCAGCGAGTCAAAACCTTCACGTATATATACGTGGCAGGTAGTGCAGGCACAGGATTTTTCACAGGCGTGTTCAATATCAATCCCATTGGCCAGGGCGGCATCACAAATGGTGGTGCCGGAATCAACCTCGATCACGGCACCTTCGGGGCAGATTTCTTCATGGGGCAGAAAAATTATCTGGGGCATGTAACAGTCTCGCCTTTGGGGGCAGCCGTGGCCGCCATCTATTCAAATTCCTTTACCTGGTGACCGGCCATCATACGCTGAATATTGGCATTCATACGCCGGTCCACATACGCTACGCTGGCCTTTTCCACCGCCTGTATGGCGCGTTTGATGGCCTGGTGATCATCACCCTGCCGGCTCTGCGCCAGGTCGCGGGCGGCTGCATCGATCACCGCCCGCTCTTCGGGGTTGAGAAACCGGTCACCATCTTTTTCCAAAGCCGCGGCCAGCGCCTCCAGTACCCGGTCGGCTTCCACCTGCTGTTCACGCAGGCGCCGCGCCTCCATATCTTCCTTGGCATGGCTCATGGAAGCCGTAAGCATGGTTTCAATTTCGCCATCGGTGAGCCCGTAAGACGGTTTCACTTCGATACTACTCTGCACACCACTGGTCTGTTCCCGCGCGGTCACACTGAGCATACCATCGGCATCCACCTGGTAGGTTACCCGTATGCGTGCCGCGCCGGCTACCATGGGGGGTATGCCGCGCAACTCAAAACGCGCCAGGGAACGGCAATCGGAAATCAATTCTCGCTCGCCCTGCACCACATGCAGGGCCATGGCCGTCTGGCCGTCCTTGAAGGTGGTGAATTCCTGGGCCCGGGCCACCGGAATCGTGGTATTGCGCGGAATAATTTTTTCCACCAACCCGCCC
>CBDUNQ010000563.1:0-1935 GCA_965368625.1 uncultured Gammaproteobacteria bacterium | reverse complement strand
GGGATGGAAAAGCGCAACACCAGCAATACCAATGCTACGCGAAAAACCGCCTGGCGCACCCGTTCGGACAGGGGCCGCGACCACCATAAGAGGATCAGGGCAAGCACGGTACAGAGGCTGACCAGCGCCGTGAAGCCCGGCCAGGAGACAATATCCAGCAATACCCGCTGCACGCCCAGAGAAGTACTGCTGGCCAGTACCACCCAGGAAAAGCGTTCAATCAAGTCATTGATGGGATCAAGAATTTCACCGGGTGTAAAGGTCAAGCCAATACCCACCGGCTCTACCGCCACCTCGGTACCCTGAGCGACGGAAATGACCCCATTCAATGCACGGGCCACACCAAAGGTAATGAGGGCGCGCTTGAAACCCGCTTCAGTATATTCCCGCCCGACCCGGTCCAGCACCCCCTGCTGCGCCAGCAGCAGCAGGGCCAGGGCCAGCAGGCTGATGACCATGGAAAAACTACGCTGCGACAGGCTGTGCATCCCGACAACTCCGGTGAAAGGGCGATCGCCGAAAAGCTTATCATAGGGGGACAGGGGGGACAGCTGCCTCACCCGTTGGCCACTGGTGAGGCGCAGGTGGGCTTGTTACCATGGAACTCCACCACCAGACAGGCTACAGGCCACCACATACGGGAATGTCCGAGACCACCATCCAACCCATTGATTCCACCCAGCAAGCTCTGGTGAAAAGTGCCACACTGGGTTTCATTCACAGGGCTACGGAGCATTTTCAGCAAGCCTTCGCTCCACTTCCGGTGGCGTTCGATCTACGGGGCCGCAGTGCAGGGCAATTTCAGGTACAGGGGAACCGCCTGCGCCGGCACTACCGCATCCGCTATAACCCCTGGGTGTTTGCCGTAGACCTGACACATCACCTGAACGATACGGTACCCCATGAAGTGGCTCATTACATCACCTACCTGCGCCACCCCCAGGCTCCACCTCATGGCAGGGAGTGGAAAGCACTCATGCGTCTGTTTGGTGCCACACCCAGGGCCCGTTCCTCCTATAGCCTGGACGGTATAGCCTTGCGTCAGCAGCGCCGTCACCCATACCAATGTGAATGCCAGGCGTATTCTCACTCCATCAGCACCACAATTCATAACCGCATCCAGCGGGGCCAACCCTATCTTTGCCGCCGCTGCCGAAAGCCGTTACGACCGGTCTCTAGCCTGGATTGAAAAAGAAAAGATAGGCCACGAAACCCAGTGCCGCGATAATAGCCAGGTACTGGGCAATAATGCAGATAAAGGGGATCTCGCTACAAACATTACGATAATGACAAGAACGAACCCTGCAACGTTTCACACTACCTCCCTGTGGACTGGAGACCACCCGTTAACCGATGCTCCGCCCCCATAGGAAACACTGTACCGGGTAGTGATGAAACCTTGCTTGATCTGTATCAGTGAGCTGTGCATTTATACTGTGAATTGACAAAAGAACATTGTTTTCACGATATATTTATATCGGCCACAAAGCATACGACAGTGGCGTTTGTGCAGGTGCGAGTTTCGATTGGCGCCGGTATCGGTATCAGGAGGGATCCATACCCAAAAAAGGCAACGGGATGTCAAAGATCACGGCACTGATGGCCACCAGCAGGACAATCAAGGCCAGAATGATGACAACCAGCAAATGGCGCTCATAACCCAACATAACCCACTCCCCTTCGGTGCAAACTGTATTATCCACTGCATTCTGTTGCCAAAAGAGTGTGCCAGCAAATGATCGCTGAAGAAAGGGAATTGGTAAAAATTGGGGCGCCCTGTTGAGTTGGCACAACTTTTCTTTCATTTTTAGTTAAAATTGAAACTGTAGCATTATATTCTCCCCAACCAACTTTCAATTCTTTACTTCCTATTTCCTTAAAAGTCAATTCTTTAAGAATTGAGTATATTGAAGAATATGTGACTTTATCAATACA
>CBDUNQ010000562.1:0-1939 GCA_965368625.1 uncultured Gammaproteobacteria bacterium | reverse complement strand
GGGTGCAAGCCGGTGATGTACTGGTCACCGACATGACCGACCCCGACTGGGAACCCATCATGAAGCGTGCCGCCGCCATTGTCACCAATCGCGGCGGCCGTACCTGTCATGCCGCCATCATTGCCCGGGAACTCGGTATACCCGCCGTGGTGGGCACCGGAACCGGCACCCAGGCCATTTCCGATGGCACTCCGGTTACGGTTTCCTGTGCCGAAGGTGATGTAGGCAAGGTATATGACGGTACCCTCGATTTCGAGGTACAGGAGTTTGCCCTGGACAGGTTGCCGGAACTCCCCTTCAAAGTGATGATGAATGTGGGCAACCCGGAACGCGCCTTTGATTTTCAATCCCTGCCCAACGACGGCATCGGCCTGGCGCGCCTGGAATTCATCATCAACCGCATGATCGGCGTTCACCCCAGGGCCTTGCTGGAATTCACTACCCTGCCCCCTGCCTTACAGCAGGAAATCCTACCCTTGTGTGCCGGCTATGCCGACCCGGTCACCTTTTTTATCAACAAACTGGCCGAAGGTATCGCCACCCTGGCCGCTGCCTTTTGGCCGAAACCGGTGATCGTGCGCCTTTCCGACTTCAAATCCAATGAATACGCCAACCTCCTGGGCGGTGACCGCTACGAACCCCAGGAAGAAAACCCCATGCTGGGCTTTCGGGGCGCTTCACGCTATATCGCCGAAGCCTTCCGTGCCTGCTTTGAACTGGAGTGCAAGGCAATACGCCAGGTGCGGGAAACCATGGGCCTGGAAAACGTGGAAATCATGGTGCCCTTTGTGCGCACCCTGGATGAAGCCGAACGGGTGATCCAGGCACTGGCGGACAATGGCTTGCGCCGCGGTGAACAGGGCCTGCGCATCATCATGATGTGCGAAATTCCTTCCAATGCCCTGCTGGCCGATGACTTCCTGCAATTCTTCGACGGCTTTTCCATCGGCTCCAATGACCTGACCCAACTCACCCTGGGGCTGGACCGCGACTCGGCCCTGGTGGCGGACCAGTTCGATGAACGCAACCCCGCTGTAAAAGCATTACTCTCCATGGCGATACAAGCCTGTAACCGCGCCGACAAATACATCGGCATCTGTGGCCAGGGCCCTTCGGATCACCCCGACCTGGCCCAGTGGTTGATGGAACAGGGCATCACCAGCGTATCCCTCAACCCGGACAGTGTGATTGAAACCCTATTGTATCTGGGTAAACAATCCCCCTAGCCCGGCAATGCATACACCGGAAAACCATCCGCCCACTGCGGCGGCGCCTACCATGGCAAGCTTCCCACGAGCAAAGTCTTTCCACCCGTTCACCTGTAGGAGCCTGCGAAGCAGGCGAATACCCCCCCACTTCAATTCCTCCACCTCGCTTCGCCCACTACGCCGGCGCCCACAAGGGAAACCGCGGGTCGCAAAAAACCAGCCGGTATCGCGTATACTCACCTTCATGATAACCGCCAACCAACAGGAACCCACCGTATTGCGGCTGGGTGAAATCCAGACGTCCGCACTGACCGCCCTGTTGGCGCGCTATGGCCTGGAATTGGTCCTCGTACCCGATGAACAAGCCATTCCCGGCAGCTTCTGGGGCGACAGCGAAGCCGGCCTCATCGGCCACCGCCTGCTGGTGCGAAATGACACCCCGCTCCACTCGGCGCTCCATGAAGCCTGCCACTATGTGTGCATGGATGCCACACGCCGTCAGGGCGTGCACACCGATGCGGGCGGTGACTATGACGAAGAAAACGGGGTTTGCTACCTGCAGATTCTGCTGGCCAGTCAATTGCCGGAAGTGGGCGCACACCGGCTTATGACCGACATGGACCGCTGGGGCTATAGCTTCCGCCTGGGTTCCGCCCGCGCCTGGTTTGAAGAAGATGCCGAAGATGCCAGCACCTGGCTGGAGCAACATGGCTTGATCCAGGGTAAGCAAC
>CBDUNQ010000561.1:0-1961 GCA_965368625.1 uncultured Gammaproteobacteria bacterium | reverse complement strand
ATGATCAAGCCCAGAATGGCAACATTTTCAAATGTGTCCGCCACAACAACGGTTCGTATGATATCGCCGGCAATCAGGAATTCCAGACCCAGGATAATGGATCGCCCCAGTTGACGTCGGTATGTTTTGTAGGCAATGCCTTCCGGAAGCTTCTGGTAGGTACGAAGAAATGACACGGAGGAAAGAATGGACCCGATGATGACGATGAATACTCCAAATGCTTCAATGGAATACCCGGCGAGAGAAATGATTTCGATAAAGTTCATGGCTGGTGTAATCCAGGGTCAGTGGTCATGCGGAAAATTGTACATGCTTTAAGTATTCAAACTGCATTATTGATTCCAGTATAGCGCACCAGCCGGCTGTGAGCGTTACTGCCCATAGGGAACAGAAACAAAGATGCCGGGTGCAATAGGTTATTGCTTTCGATTGAAAAGCCGTGGGTTACTTTTAATGAAGGCATTGATCCAGCGTTCAAGAAAAGACTGGTTTCTGGCGGTTCGAATATAGCCATAACCAAGCACGGAAATCACCAGAGCGCCAAGGGTGTCGACAATCAAATCCCACATGGTATCCGTTAATCCGGATGGGTCACCCAGCATTTCCTTCTGCATGTTCATGCCGAAGAAGCTATCCATGCTGAATTCAAATATTTCCCAGAGGACGCCTATGCCTACGGAAAATACGAAGGCAAAAAATGCCACGAAGCCCGGCTTCATGTGTACACCAATGTCTTCGGTTTCGTTTAGCACATGCACTAGCAGGAAACCGATTATTCCGAGTAGAAAACCTGAACTGGAGTGAAGCAGAATGTCCCACCACCAGAAGCGCGTGTAGTAACCGCGGATTTCGCCCAGGAAGAGGGAGGCAAAAATAAAGGCAATGGCCAGTAGTACGAATTCAGGTGGGATGTAAACATGAAGAAATTTTCTGAGGAAAAACGGGGTCAGCGTTACGAAGATAATTCCAATGGTGATTACGGATGTAAGCCATTGTTGATCCCAGACTGCGACCACCACTTCAATAACCAGAATCGCCTGGAGTGCAAGGGTCAATCGTTGATGTATGGATAATGCCGGCATTCAGCGCCCGTGAATTCTTGCGTTCATGAGAGGGAACATTCCTCGATGGTGCTCATTTGTGGAAGCGCTGATAAATTGAGTTACCTTTGTGTTTGCGAGCTGCCTTGTAGATATAGAAACCGAAATGATGATGTTTGTATTGATATCTTACCTTCGTTCACTGTAGCGGTGAACTGGCGGCAGGCCGTGACCACTATATAAGCGCTTATTGCCGATACCAACGCTTGGACAGGGCGGTGAATACCCGTTGTGGGTACCAGGTTTTGCCCACACTGCCATTGTAGCGCGCCAGGGCACGCACCCGATCACCTTTTTCCCGTTTCAGGTAGATGTTGAGAATCGTGCAACCAAAGCGCAGGTTGGTTTCAATGTGAAACAAGTCATCTCCCGGGCGGCCGATTTCATCCAGCCAGAAGGGCATCACCTGCATCAGGCCGCGGGCACCGGCATGGGAGAGGGCATAGTGGTCGAAATTGCTTTCCACATCGATGACGGCCAGCACCAGTTCCGGCGGCAGGTCGGCCCTTGTGGCTTCATAGTGTACGGCTTTGAGAATCTTGATGCGTTCTTCCGGGTCTTTTACTTTTTTACTCAGGCGGCGGTTCATGTCGGTAAGCCAGACTTCCGCATCGAAGCGGTCGGCAAAGCTGTCGCTGGATTCCACCGCCTGTAGCAGGAGGGAGCGCATTTCATCATCGGGTCGCTCCAGGGTGGCGGACTGGGCCGCGACACTGAACCACAGACAGGTGAGGAGTAGTGTCTGCCATAATCCCTGCGGTGCTTGTCTGTGGTCACCCATAGGTACGTTACCCTGACGATTCATGCGGGCAGTGCCGCGTGTGTCCGATTCATGAAAAGGTTGCTTCCTTTGCCTTCATT
>CBDUNQ010000560.1:0-1963 GCA_965368625.1 uncultured Gammaproteobacteria bacterium | reverse complement strand
TGGTGAACGCCATGCACTTTTGCGGCAGATCTGTAATAATGACCTGCTTCTGAAACCTGACCAGATCTTGCTTGAGATTTGTCATATAACTTATTGATTTCATGGCTAACGAAACCATTCAATACCCGACCGATGATTTGCGAATCGTGGAAGTGCGCGAAGTGGTGCCCTATGCGGAGCTGCAGGAAGAGTTCCCCATTACCCCGGCGGCGGCACAAACCACCCATGAAGCGCGCCAGGCCATTCACCGCATTCTCCATGGCGAGGATGATCGCTTACTGGTCATTGTGGGCCCCTGTTCCATCCATGACCCACAGGCGGCTGTGGAATATGCAAAGCGCTTGAAAGTGGTCAAGGAGCGCCTCGATGATGAGTTGCTTATCGTCATGCGGGTGTACTTTGAAAAACCGCGTACCACCGTGGGTTGGAAAGGCTTGATCAATGACCCGAACCTGGATGGCAGCTTCGAAATCAACAAGGGTTTGCGCCTGGCCCGCAAGCTACTGCTGGATCTGAACAACATGGGTATGCCGGCGGGCACTGAATACCTGGATCTCATGAGCCCGCAGTATGTATCTGATCTGGTCAGTTGGGGGGCCATCGGTGCCCGCACCACGGAAAGTCAGGTGCATCGGGAACTGGCATCCGGGCTTTCCTGTCCGGTGGGTTTCAAGAATGGTACCGATGGCGCCTTTCAGGTTGCCATTGATGCCATCCATTCGGCTTCCCGACCGCACCAGTTTCTGTCCCTGACCAAACAGGGACATTCCGCTATATTCGCCACCGCGGGCAATGAAGACTGTCATATCATCCTGCGCGGCGGTCGCGAACCCAATTATGCCGCACCCCATGTGGAAGAAGCCGCGCAGCAATTGGTGGCGGCGGGCCTTGCGCCTCGTTTGATGATTGATTTCAGTCACGGCAACAGCAGCAAGCAATACCAAAAGCAGATGGAGGTGGGCGATGATGTGGCCACCCAGATTGCCGGTGGCGATACCCGCATCGTCGGCGCCATGATCGAGAGTCATCTTCAGGAAGGTCGCCAGGATGTGGTGGAAGGCCAGCCCCTGGTCCATGGCATGAGCATCACCGATGCCTGCATTGGCTGGGAAGATAGTGAAAGACTACTGCAAAAACTGGCGGATGCCGTGCGCACTCGACGCCAGGGACAACTGGAAGCCGCTCAGGGACAATAAGTTTTTCCAGCCCGATATGGGTTGGGTGGGTTTGCAGCGGATTTCCTCTCTACTTGCACCCGATTTTATGGGGTGTACCATCGGTGCGGTAATCCGCAGGTTTCTATACACCATAATAATCCATGCTTCATGGAAGGAGCGCATCGATGGAACGTACATCCACTTCATTGAATTACATTTTGTTTGTCTGCCTGTATCTGCTGACAGGAGGAGCTCAGGCCATCACCCTGCAACTGGAGGAAAGCGGCAGTGACCTGTTGATTTCCGGCGGCTTGCTGGGTACCGATACGCCCTACGCATTGCGTGGGCGCTTTACCCTTGATCTGCTCCCTGCCACTACCGGTATGGAGCTTCACTTTGCGGATATTGATGTAACCGCCACAGCCTTGGACGGCAGTGGCATGTCGGCGAGTTGGTTCCCGCTCACCTTTGCTGCCAGCAGCCAGGATGGTGTGAACTTTTCCGCTACTATGGAAGACAATCTCAACTATTATCTGCGCAGCTATTCCGGTAGTTTCGATGGCAATCTGCTGTTGTTGAGTGGTTCGGAGGTCCCCATGCCCATCCTCGCGGATGCCACCACCAGTACCTATAGCCTGCAAGCCAGAGTGGTACCCTTACCCGCGAGTCTGTGGTTATTGATGAGTGGGGTGCTCGTGCTGCTGGGAATGGTGCGTAGTAAACACGGCTCACAGAGATGGTAAGCAAGCGTTACCCGGAGCTGGTCTACTGCCTGCAGTAGAGCTACAGGCCGTAGGCCAACCCCG
>CBDUNQ010000559.1:0-1972 GCA_965368625.1 uncultured Gammaproteobacteria bacterium | reverse complement strand
CGTACAGGGTCAGAGACCCCCCCACCACGATGGCGAGAAAAGCCAGAATAAAGACTCCGCGTTCCGGATCACTGGCGAAGGCATGGACCGAGGTGAGTACGCCGGAACGTACCAGAAAGGTGCCCAGCAGGCTCAGGGAAAAGGCGAAGATGGCCAGTAGCAGGGTCCAGTTTTTCGCAGCTCCACGCTTTTCGGTCACTGCCAGGGAATGGATCAATGCGGTACCGATGAGCCAGGGCATGAAAGAGGCATTTTCCACCGGATCCCAGAACCACCAGCCCCCCCAGCCCAGTTCGTAGTAGGCCCACCAGCTGCCCAGGGCAATGCCGAGGGTAAGAAATACCCAGGCGATGGTGGTCCAGGGCCGGGACCAGCGGGCCCAGGTGGCATCTAGGGAGCCACCCAGCAACGCCGCAATGGCAAAGGCAAAGGCCACGGAAAAGCCCACATAGCCCATGTAGAGCATGGGGGGATGGATCACCAGGCCGGGATCCTGTAGCAGGGGGTTGAGGTCATTGCCATCCAGGGGTGCCGGAGACAGGCGCTCAAAGGGGTTGGAGGTAAGAATGGTGAACAGCAGAAAACCGATACCGATCATTCCCATGACCCCAAGCACCCGTGCCGCGGTCACCTGGGGCAGGCTGCGGCTGAACAGGGCCACGGCCAGTCCCCAGGCACTGAGAATAAACACCCATAGCAGCAGGGATCCCTCATGGCTGCCCCACACGGCAGAGATGCGGTATTGAATGGGGAGGGAAAGGTTGGAGTTGCGCGCGACATAGGAAACCGAAAAGTCGTGGCTGATGAAGGCATAGGTGAGTGCGGCAAAGGCCACGGCCAGGGCCAGAAATTGCGCCAGGGCGGCGGGCCGGGCCACGGCCATCCAGGCCAGATTGCCGCGGGCGGCGCCAGCCACCGGCAGGATGGCTTGCACCAGGGCAATGCCCAGCGCCAGGATCAGGGCAAAGTGCCCGAGTTCTGCAATCATTGTATGGCCTCCTTGGCGCGTTCCACACCGGCTTCATGGGCCGTTTTCAGCGCATCAGCCACTTCCGGTGGCATGTAGTTTTCATCGTGTTTGGCGAGCACTTCTTCCGCCTTGAATACGCCGTTTTCACCCAGTCGTCCCAGGGCCACAATCCCCTGACCTTCGCGGAACAGATCCGGCAGTATGCCGGTGTAATCCACGGCCACTTCCTTGAGGGTATCGGTGATAATGAACTGTACCCGCAGGCTGTCCGGGTCACGCTGTACCGTGCCATCCTTGACCAGGCCTCCCAGGCGAAAGGCGCGATCCGCGGGGGCTTCGCCATTTTCAATCTGCGTGGGGCTGAAGAAGAACAGCAGGTTTTCCTGAAAGGCGGTGAGGCCCAGGGTGGCGGCGACACCGATACCCGCCACAATAGCCACCACGGCAATCAATCGGCGTTTGCGTTTTGGCGTCATGCGGCACCTCCCTGCAGTGACTGTTGTTCGCGCAAATCACGCAGCAGGCGGCGATGACGGCGCAGGGCGGAAATCAGGTTGGCGGCGAGGACTACCAGGGTCAGGGCATAGGAGCTCCAGACATAAAATCCATAACCGCCCATATGCAGAAATTCAGCAAGGGTCATTGTGTTTTCACCAGGTTCTGCACCCATCCACTGCTGCGTTCCCGTTCGAGGACTTCCGCACGGGCGATCATCAATAGCAGGGTGCCGTAATACAATTTGAAACTCAGTGCCATAATCAGCAGCGGCCAGAGCATGCTGGGATGGATGGAAGGCGTATCCAGCTTGGTGACCGTGGCCCCCTGATGCAGGGTATTCCACCATTCCACGGAATAATGAATGATGGGAATATTCACCACGCCCACCAGGGCGAGTATGGCGCAGGCGCGGGCAGCCACGCGCTTGTCTTCAATAGCGGATTCCAGGGCCATATACCCTAGATACAGAAACAGCAGAATAAGTTCCGAGGTCAGCCGGGCATC
>CBDUNQ010000558.1:0-1974 GCA_965368625.1 uncultured Gammaproteobacteria bacterium | reverse complement strand
ACCAACAGAGGAGGACTACTGAAATACAGATAGCTTTCCTGATGAAAACCTGGGTTTTCGCGTTTGGAACGTTTCTACAAAGTTGTAACCCGGGAAGTGAGAAGGTTGACCATCCCTACATCCGGGCAGGCCACTCATCCATTATCACCGACGACATTTCCGACCCATGGAATTCGGTGAGGCATGTTATGGGGGAGAAGACTACCAATGTTGGCAGGATTTGTATGTAAGGAAATGCTTACATACGATAATTGCAAATCAGCCGATCACCCCATCCATTCTCGCAGGTCATTCACATTCCCCCTTATTACTAGTTGTTTTATATTATTTTTTTCCCGGTAGGCAAATGCTTACATCATTTGTATTAGTACAAATAATTTTGGTTTTTCTTGACGATATCACTGGAAATGATTTGTCCGGTCATCGTTATCGGACCTATTTTCCACCACGGATCGGCAACGCCTTCAATGTCTCAAGACAGCCCATGGACTCTGGTAAATTGCCCACCCTGTTCAGGTTATTTCATTGCCGTGGCACGGAATCTGTAGATTTCCATACCGTACTGCCACACCACGGAAGTTGCGGCGTCGCGTTGCTCAAAGAACCCCTTTGGGCTTCATTATGTTTACCTTACCCTTAGGGTCAAGGCATCCTCGCAATGACGGTGATTTTTTCATGAATACTGCAACCTCAGGGTAGCACTGGAAAGGGTATTGGCGTTGCCACTTCGATCGTAAACCCCAACTCAGGTGCAGGCTAGAACCGTAAAATAAAATTCAGACTGCCCCAGACATGGTGGTTACGCCCTGCATCGCGTAATTCAGCTGTCTTGGCATTGAGGGATAAACTGATCTGCATGGGGTCCAGCCCCACCGTCAGGCCGGCTGCCCCTTCATGAAGCACGTTTTCAATTTCATCGTGACGATAGCTCACCCGACTGTCACGAAACTGGCCCTGCAGCAGGGCATCGTAGGCCACCAGGCGCAAACGATAGGAAGCCCAGAAATACCATTCATTGGTAGCGGTGGAGGGTAAAAAACTGCCGCGGTTCACCGGGTCGTGGGGCAGGGTCCAGAAGGGGCTGGCAATCTTTCCCACCCGGGCGGCAATACCCATTTCCCCATTGGTCTGATAACCCAGGGACAAGCCCCAACTGCTGGCCACATCCCAGCGACCATTGTCTTCGTAGCGCAAGCGGGCATTGCTGAGTCGCAGGCGCAGAGTGAGTTCTCCACCATCGGAGATCTGATGATCCCAGCCCTGGGGATCCACGGGTTCATCGCTGTCCGCCAGTTTGCGCCACAGCCGGTGCAACTCTTCCTGGGTTTTGGCGCCCACATCGGCACCCAGTATTCCCGCACGCAATTCAACCCCCACGGCGCTTTCAATACTGGCGCGCACGCGTTTGTTACTCAGATACAGTAGAGAAGCATAGGGCCGATCGTTGGTAATGGGATCGGGATCCGACAGATCATCGGGGGTGAAATTAACACTGCCAATCATGAAACTCTGCACGATTTCATCATCGGCATCATGCAGTCCGAACCATTCTCCGGCCTGTTTCGCCAAGCCGCTGAGGGGATAAAGCCCACGCACCTGCCAGAAAAATTCCACGGCGATCCCCATGGTGTAGTCGCGATCTTCATTGCTTACCGGAAAGAACAGGTCCTGGTCCATGTACAGGCCTATGCCACGGTCTCCTACCTGGGGTGGCCATACTTCTTCCTCTTCCTCGGATTCGTCTTCATCGGCCCAACTCATGGGTGTATTGAGCATGAGGCAGGATACCAACAAGCAACGGAGCACCTTGTGGTAATGGAAATCACAATGCAGAAACGCCATTTTCATTTTTCAGCGGAGCCTGAAGAATCCATGAATCGTGGAGCTATAGGGAGTGAAAAAATTCTGTATTGGCGCCCGGACTGCATCACTGCACAGAAAGTGACCGCCGATCCGGAATTGATGGTCACATAG
>CBDUNQ010000557.1:0-1978 GCA_965368625.1 uncultured Gammaproteobacteria bacterium | reverse complement strand
CCGACTGTTCTCCGGCCTCTACCGTGGTGCGATACAGCTCGGGAAAGGCGTGAGGAAAATCTCCCAGTCCTGAGGCGAGAGAGTGACCTTCCACCACCTTGGAACGCACGGCCGCCAGCAGGCTTTTCAGCCGCGGCCGTTCGGTTTGCTGGGATACCGCCTTGAGGGATTCTTCAATGGGGAAGCCGGAACCCACCAGGGTGGCCAACTGCCGGGTAAGCAGGGCCAGATCACTGGCGCCGATACCACGCCGCATCTGGAAACGATTGCGGGCTCCACTGGCTTCCTTTTGCGCCACCTCTTCCACAGAGAGCGGGGTCCAGCCGCGCTCACGCAATTGCTGGCGGATCTGTCGCGGCGCATCCCCTTCGAGCACCCCCTTCTGATCGCGGCCATTGGCATCCAGTGCAGTGAATTCAAAGGCGCCCATGTGAGTATCCTATGCCGGTTCAGCCTTCGCGGCTGACCCGTACCACTTCTTCCAGGGTGGTGACCCCATCCAGCACCCGGCGATTGCCGTCCTGGCGCATACTGGGCGAGAATTTGCGCGCATGGGCTTCCAACTGGTGCTCTCCGGCACCATCGTGAATCATATTGCGCAGCTCGTCATCGATATGTACCAGCTCATAGATACCGGTACGACCGCGGAAACCCAGTTGATTGCAACGGTCGCAGCCCTTGGCACGATAGATGGTGGGCGGATTGGCAGGATCCTTACCCAGCTGGGCACATTCCGCATCGGTGGCCGGAGCCGCCACCTTGCAGTCATCACAGAGCACGCGCACCAACCGTTGCGCCAGCACCCCGATCACACTGGAGGAAAGCAGGAAGGGTTCCACACCCATATCCCGCAAGCGGGTCACGGCACCCACGGCACTATTGGTGTGCAGGGTGGAAAACACCAGGTGACCGGTCAAGCTGGCCTGCACGGCGATTTCCGCCGTTTCCAGGTCACGGATTTCCCCCACCATCACCACATCGGGGTCTTGGCGCAAAATGGCGCGCAAACCCCGGGCAAAGCTCATATCCACCTTGGCATTCACCTGGGTCTGGCCAATGCCATCCAGGTAATACTCGATGGGATCTTCCACGGTCATGATGTTACGGGTGGCATTATTGAGGCGCATGAGGGCTGCATACAGGGTGGTGGTCTTACCGGAACCGGTAGGCCCGGTAACCAGCACGATGCCATGAGGACGGGCAATGAGTTTATCCATCAATTCCCGGTCCTGCTTGGCCATGCCCAGATGTTCCAGGTCCAGGCGCCCGGCCTGCTTGTCGAGCAGACGCATGACCACCCGTTCACCATGTCCGGAAGGCAGGGTGGAAACACGCACGTCCACTGCCCGGCCCGCCACCTTGAGGGAAATACGGCCATCCTGGGGAATGCGTTTTTCCGCAATATCCAGTTTCGCCATTACCTTGATGCGTGATACCAGTAACGGTGCCAACAGCCGCTGGGGCTGCAGCACTTCATGAAGTACGCCATCCACTCGAAAACGCACCACCAGGCGGTTTTCAAAGGGTTCAATATGAATATCCGAAGCGTTTTCCTTTACCGCTTCGGTCAACAGGGCATTGATGAGACGGATGATGGGGGCATCATCCTCGCTTTCCAATAAGTCTTCCGGTTCCCCCAGGGATTCGGCCAGGCGCGAGAGGTCCAGCTCTTCCTCCATGCCTTCCATCATCTGCATGGCTTCGCTGGAACCCTGTTCGTAGGCGGTGGACAGCAATACGTTGAAGCGCTCCGCCGTTACCTTTTCCAGCACGATGGGCTTGGCGAGAAAACGCCGCAATTCCACCAGACCGGCCGGACGCACCGCCGGGCCGCAAAGCACCTTCACCTTGCCGTCTTCCTCACCATCTACCAATAACTGGTGACGCTTGGCGAACATGAAACCGGGACGCTTCAGGCTCCCGGTTACCTGGGCACCTTCTTCCGCGCTCTCCAGTAGTATGGCATCACTCATTCGCA
>CBDUNQ010000556.1:0-1990 GCA_965368625.1 uncultured Gammaproteobacteria bacterium | reverse complement strand
ATTTTTTCACTATGGCGGAGAGAGAGGGATTCGAACCCTCGATGGAGTTACCCCCATACGCCCTTAGCAGGGGCGCGCCTTCAGCCTCTCGGCCATCTCTCCTACGTGTAATGCCCCCGAAAGGTCATTACCCGATTCTTGCATTCTGTGTTGTCGAATGGCCAGGGAAAATGTACACCCCATAACGAAACGGGCACCGGTTCCAGACCACCTCAAGAAGGTGCGTAGGATACCGATGCCCGCTGCATTCGTAAAGGCTAAAGTTGCCCTTGAAGATTAATTTCCGGCAGCCTCCTGCGAAGAATCTTCTTCGTTTTCGCGTTTGATGCGTTCGTAGATTTCTTCACGATGCACCGAAACTTCTTTCGGTGCGTTCACACCTATGCGGACCTGGTTGCCTTTGACACCCAGGACTGTAACCGTGACCTCATCACCGATCATGAGGGTTTCACCTACCCTGCGTGTCAGTATTAACATTCCCACGTCTCCTTACATGCACAAAAATTCTTGTTTCCAACTTCACGGATCCCGCGGTCGGCGTAATACACACCCGTGCGCCAGACACCTGATGTGTCGGCCACGCAGCTCAAAACTATAGCCCCAGTTTGCAAGTGATTATTTTTATTGAGAATAAATGTTTGGCTCACTGATTTCCACCCCTGATGGTGGATTTTCAGTGATTTCTCTGCCTGATTATGCGGTTTTGGACAGCCCAAAGGCATCATGCAGGGCCCGCACACCTAATTCCAGGTATTTTTCATCCACCACCACGGATATCTTGATTTCCGAAGTGGAAATCATGCGGATATTGATCCCTTCCTTGGAAAGGGTTTCAAACATGGTGGAGGCAATGCCCGCATGGGAACGCATACCCACCCCCACGATGGAGATCTTGACGATTTTATTGTCGCCGCTCACTTCCCGGGCACCCAGCTCGCGGGCCGTTTGGCTCAATATTTCCAGGGCTTTATCGTAGTCATTGCGATGCACGGTAAAGGTGAAATCCGTGGCGTTACGGTCAGGACTCACATTCTGCACAATCATATCCACTTCAATATTGGCGTTGGCAATGGGACCCAGCAACTGGTACGCAACACCAGGGTGATCAGGAACGCCAAGCACGGTGAGTTTTGCCTCATCGCGGTTGAATGCAATACCGGAGATTAATGCCTGTTCCATGCCCTCTTCCTCATAGGTAATCAGTGTACCGCCACCCTCTTCAAAACTGGACAGCACACGCAGGGGTACATTGTATTTACCGGCAAATTCCACCGAGCGGATCTGCAGCACCTTGGAGCCCAGGCTGGCCATTTCCAGCATTTCCTCAAAGGTGATGCGCTCCAGGCGCCGGGCTTCCGGCACCACTCGGGGATCCGTGGTATACACGCCATCCACATCGGTAAAGATCTGACATTCATCGGCCTTCAGTGCCGCCGCCAGCGCGACCGCCGTGGTATCGGAGCCGCCACGGCCCAGGGTGGTGATATTGCCGTCATCATCCACGCCCTGAAAACCCGCCACTACCACCACTTTACCCGCCGCCAGATGCTGGCGGATGGAGCGGTCGTTGATATCGGTGATCCGCGCCTTGTTGTGGGCACTGTCGGTACGGATTTCAACCTGGGTGCCCGTATAGGAACGGGCCGGGCATCCCTGCTTTTCCAGCGCCATACTCAGCAGGGCAATGGTGGTCTGCTCACCGGTGGCCAACAACACATCCAGCTCTCTGGGCGAAGGTCGGGTGGTAATGGCATTGGCCAGGGCCAGCAGACGATTGGTTTCGCCACTCATGGCCGAAACCACCACAACCACGTCATTGCCCGCATTTTTAAAGGCAATGACCTTTTTCGCCACGGCTTCAATGCGTTCCACCGAACCCACGGAGGTACCGCCATATTTTTGAACAATTAGCGCCATAATGATCCATGCCCTTGCCGAGACTGCGGGCTGATTACTGTCACCACTAGGGGACTTACCACCTGGGAAGCGG
>CBDUNQ010000555.1:0-1993 GCA_965368625.1 uncultured Gammaproteobacteria bacterium | reverse complement strand
GCACAGTACGGGCTGCGCCTGCTACAGTGTCTGGTGGAAGCGGGTGAACATCTCTATCTGATGTTTTCTGCTCCGGCCCAAGTGGTTATCCACATGGAAACGGAGTTGAAACTGCCAGGGCGGCCGGCGGAAATTCAGCGTGTTCTGCAGGCGGAGTATGGAGCCAGTGAGGGTCAGCTCCAGGTCTTTGGGCGAGAGGAGTGGACGGCACCTGTTGCCAGTGGCTCCAGTGTTCCCCGGGCCATGGTGGTGTGCCCCTGTACCACCGGTACGCTGTCTTCCATCGCCTGTGGAGCCAGCAATAACCTTATTGACCGTGCAGCCGATGTGGTACTGAAGGAAGCAAGGAAGTTGATTCTGGTGCCGCGGGAAACTCCGTTATCGGTAATTCACCTGGAAAACATGCTCAAACTCGCGCGCATGGGCGTCTGCATTCTTCCTCCCAATCCCGGTTTCTATCATCAGCCCAAAACCCAGCAGGATCTGGTGGACTTTGTAGTGGCGCGCATTCTGGATCAGCTGGGTATTGATCACCATGTGTCAAGGCGCTGGGGCGAGCCACCCGATGAAGTCTGATGCCTCCACCGGTCAAGGTGTACCTGCTGACGCGTTCGACCAGAGCAAAAGAATCGGTGCCGCCTGTCCCTGAATGGATCTGCGTTCCAGCTGGCCTGGCCAATGGGTGATCTGGTTCTCCAGAAACGCATAGGCGGAAGTGAATTCATCGGTGGTACGCAGGGTGGAGATGAGGCCCAATAATTGATGTCGCTCCAATCGACTGACATTGCCGATCCATAAGGGTATGTCGGAATCCTTGATGTGCACATCGGCACTCCAAAGCCGTAGTATCACTAGTGTGTTTGTGGTGTTGTCCGGGTAAACCCGCCGCAGTACTTCGTGGCGGCCATCATGTACCTGGGGCATTACCGGGAGTGCCATCAAGGCCGGTTCCGAAGTGAATTCCGCCAGTACGGAGTCGGTGGCCAGGCGTGTAGGTTTAATCCAACCCTGAGCGGCCAGCCAGGAATCGATTTCCTCCAGCGGAGCATTCCACTGAAGTTGAAAGGGGTGTTGCTGCTTGCCTTCCAGGTCCGTACGGCTATCGGGCAGTTTCGCCCACTGCTCCTGCGTCCACTGTTGCTGGGTCCAGAGGGTTACGCTGCGTTGCGGCTGATATCGCTCCAGTGCGATGTTGAAATTCTGTTGCAGATTCCAGCCACCGACCAGCAGTAATACGCAAAGAGCAATAAGGGACGAGCGCTGGGCAGGGATTGGTGGCCCGGGGTGTGTGCGCCATACCGAATAAGGCCAGCCAGAAAAGACCAAGGCAGATTCCGCCAAGTACATCGGTCAACCAGTGGGCGCCGAGGTAAAGTCGTGAAAAGGCAATGGGCACACATAACAGGGTTGCGAGTACATAGGGAATCCAGCGACGGGTAACAGGCAATTCGCGGGCCAGCACCACGGCGAGAAAGCCATAGGTAACCACGCTCAAGCTGGCATGGCTGCTGGGGAAGGCAAAGCGGTCAATGCCGGTATACATTTCCACGGGACGCTCAAGGGCGGTGCTTACCTTGATGATGCGGGTGAGCAGGGCAGTGACGAAAAATACCGCCAGCCAGTGCAGGCAGGCGCGCCAGTATCCACGCAGTGCAAGCCACAGGCAGACCAGGAGCAGAAACAGGGTCAGTACCCAGCCATCCCCCAGTTGTGAAAATATCACCAGGGTGGAATCCGCCCAGGGAGTGCGTAATTCCTGCAGGCTGTAATACAGCAGTTGATCCACGCGATACAGGAAGGATTGATCGAGCACCTGCTGAAAAATGATCATGAAAATCCAGGAAGCCGCCACCAGCAGACTCACCAGTACTGTCATACCCCGTGCCTCCGGATGTTCCGGGTCCAGCAGTGCGGCGGCCAGGGGATATATTCTCGGATGCCGCCGGCTCCAGTCGAGGCTGCGGGCCATGTAGTCAGCGGCATGTGGCTGAAT
>CBDUNQ010000554.1:0-1994 GCA_965368625.1 uncultured Gammaproteobacteria bacterium | reverse complement strand
CACTGGAAAGGACTTCGGCGATGGTTTCCAGTGTGGCCGGTGTATAGGTGGGTACTTGTTTGGCTTCTTCGTTCACGCTACATCCTCTGCTGGGGCTTGCAAATCCGATCCGGCCGCCGCTGTTGACCCATGGACTGGGGGCAGGGCGTTTCCATTAGCAATGGCGCAAGTGCTTACTTGCAGGAGCCAGGTGCGAATTCCTTTCGCTACGCCACGAGTTGGAAGGGGCCTAGGACGTTTCTCCAAGCTCATCGCCGATGCCGGTGCTCCGGTCGGGTATCTGTTCGATATATACCTTTTCCACCCGCTGGTCACCTATTTCCAGCACCCGCAGGCGGTAACCCTGGTCGCGGATTTCATCGTTCACCGCGGGCATCCGTCCCAGCTGATGCATGAACAGGCCCGACAGGGTATTGGAATCACCGGCATCCGTCGCGAGGTAACCCAGCTGGCGGGCCAGTTCCACGAGGGGGACCAGGCCATGGGCTTCCCAGTGGTCGCCGCGTGCTTCAATGCGGAATTGAGGCTGCGTGTCATCCAGTTCATCGGCAATTTCACCGACAATTTCTTCCAGCAGGTCTTCCATGGTGACGATGCCGGCAAAGGTACCATATTCATCCACCACCAGGGCCATATGGGCACGGCGTTTACGCATGGCGGCAAACAAGCGGTCAATTTGTTGGGTTTCCGGTACCACCAGCGGTTTGCGTACAAAACGCGGGAGTTGTTCAAGGGGATTTTCAGTGCCACCCAGTATGGCATTATGCAGGTCCTTGGTCAGTACAACGCCCACCAGCTTTTCTGTCTGCTTATCGAGTACCGGGTAGCGGGAATGTCGTGTTTCCTGTATCAACTGGGCAATATCATGGGCATGGGCATGGGCATCGATTACATCCGCGCTTTTACGCGGCACCATGATTTCCCGTACCGTGAGATGGTGAAAGGAAAACAGATTCTGCAACATGGCTGCCTTCTCGTGTTCCAGCTCGCCATGGTCCCTGGATACATCGATCATGCCACGCAGCTCTTCGCCACTGAAGACTTCCGTATGCCCGGCTTCTGCCACATTGAACATCTTCAGGATGCGTGCCGTCACCGCATTGAGAGACCAGTTCAAAGGGTAGGATAACTGGTAAAAGAATTGCAATGGGTAGGCAACCCACAAGGAGACGGGTTCCGGTTTGCGAATCGCCAGTGTCTTGGGGACTTGTTCTCCCACCACGATATGCAGCGAGGAAAACACCACAAAACCCACCAGAAAGGCTACTGTATGCAGGGTGCGCTCCGGAATTGCAAGGGCTTCAAATAGCGGATGCAGTAAGGCCGCCACGGTGGGTTCACCCACCCAGCCAAGCCCCAGGGATGCCATGGTAATCCCCAGTTGACAGGCGGCAAGATAGGGTTCCATATTTTGCTGGATGCGGACCGTCATGCGAGCGCTTCCGCTGCCCTGGGCTGCCAGGGCTTCAATACGGAAGCCGCGTGCCTTGACCAGGGCGAATTCGGCAGCCACAAAAAAAGCATTGGCGGCCAGCAAAAAGATAATGATACTGATGTTGATGAATGTCTGGTCCATATTTGGGCTCTCGAAACATGCAGGAGGTGAGATGTTGGGAGTGAGACAGTGGCTGGAGCCCCTGAGTCACAGGCAGGCAATGTGACTTTTTTTCTTCTGGTGGGTCCAAGATACCGATCCGCAATGAATCTGACGCTCTATGCAACCCTTCCTTCTGATCTGTTTCGAGGGCATTGAGGTTACCGATGGGGCATGAGTCGGTTTGCCTTGCAAGGATAGTGCACAGTGAGCCTATATGAAAGGAAGCGCCTGCCTGTAAATACTACAGTCTGGTTACCACCAGGCAGAACCTCATCCGTACCACAAGTGGTGCTCGCCACAAAATGTTCGCAATGGAGAGTGCTTCTTCTGTATGCTCTGGCTAGGGCCTGTTAACACGAATCGGATGGACGCTGTTGTGCCTGAAAAAGCGCCAAGC
>CBDUNQ010000553.1:0-2010 GCA_965368625.1 uncultured Gammaproteobacteria bacterium | reverse complement strand
ACAGTTTTTCACTCAGTAAACCGTGCCCGCCTGCGCTCCGTGATCACAAAAGCCCCCTGGCGGGACCCACCAGGGCCAGCCACAACCCGTACGCGCCAAACAACATCACCAGTAAACCGGCACTGCGCCGCACCCAGGCCTGGCGGGTAAAGGTGCTGAGGCGCGTGGCAGCCACCCCCATGGCCAGCAGGGCCGGCAGGGTACCCAGGCCAAAGCTGAGCATGAGTAATCCGCCCTGCAGGGCAGACCCGAGACTGATGGACCAGACCAGCACACTGTACACCAGGCCACAGGGTAACCAGCCCCACAGCAAACCCAGCACAAAGGCTTGCCGTGGCGTGTGTATCGGCAGCAGTCTGCGCCCCAGGGGTTCCAGCCACCGCCACCAATGGCCACCCTGCTGTTCCAGCCAGCGCAAGCCCATCCACCAGCCGGCCAGATACAGGCCCAGCGCCACCATCATCAAGCCTGCCAGGACTTGCAGCCCAAGTTGCAGAACGTGCAGGCCGGTCCAGTGGGCCGCCAGATACCCCAGGCCGCCCAATAAGGTACCCGCCAGGCTGTAACTGACAATCCGCGCCACATTGTAGGCCAGCAGGATGGGCCACATGGCGCGTGGTTCCCGGGCTTCCGGGGCCAACCCCAGGGATAGCGCGGCGACAATTCCGCCACACATGCCCACACAGTGCACCCCTCCCAGCAAACCCACCAGGAAGGCACTCCAGTAGGAAATATCTATGGGCATGGCAGGATTCCGCGCGCCATCATGGCGTAGCCCTGTCGCCGATCCAGCGACGGAAATACAGCAGCATCAGCAAACCCGGTATGGCCAGCAGGGCACACAGGCTGAAGAAAGGCACCCAACCCAGCACCTCGGCAAAAAAACCCGTGGGCGCCGCCACAAATACACGCGGTATCCCCATAAAGCTGGTGAGCAATGCATACTGGGTGGCCGTAAAGCGCTTGTCGGTAATACTCGCCATAAAGCCTACGAAGGCCGCGGTACCCATACCGGCGGTGAGATTTTCAAAGGCCACCACGGCAGCCAGACCCGTCAAGTGGTAACCAAGCATAGCCAACAGGGCAAAGCCCGCCGTGGACAGCCCCTGCAGGATGCCAAACACCCACAGCGAGCGATACAGGCCATGACGCAAAATAAAGATCCCACCCAACAACCCACCACCAATGGTTGCCCAGAAACCAAACAACTTCACCACCGCACCGATTTCGGTTTTACTGAAGCCCAGGTCCAGATAAAAGGGCGTCGTCATGTGGCTGGCCATGATGTCGCCCACCTTGTAGAGCAAAATGAATAACAGGATCCACCAGGCTCCGGGGCGTTGAAAATATTCCAGGAAGGGCTGTACCACAGCCGCCATCAGGGTTGTGGGTACTCCCTCCGGACGCGCCGGCTCCGGTGCCAGCAGGGTGGTGATCACGCCCGCCAGCATGACCAGGGACATCAACAGATACACCTGGGGAAAAGGAATGAAATCCGACAGAATCAAGCCACCCCCCGAAGCCAGCAACATGCCCATGCGATACCCGTTTACATACAAGGCCGCCCCCAGGCCCAGCTCATCATCCACCAGGGCTTCACGACGATAGGCATCGATCACAATATCCTGACTGGCGGAAAAAAAGGTGACCAGCAATGCCGCCAGGGCAACCAGTAATGGAGCCTGGGCGGGTTGCGTTAAGCCCAACAGGGCAATACTGGCCATGAGCAGCAGCTGGATCAGCAATAACCAGCCGCGGCGGCGGCCCAGCAGGGAAGGAGTGTATCGATCCAACAGAGGGGCCCAGAAAAACTTCAGGGTATACGGCAGCCCCACCAGGGCAAACAATCCGATGGTAGCCAGGTCGACCCCTTCATCACTCATCCAGGCCTGCAGCACTGAGCCGGTCAGCAACAGGGGCAGACCCGCGGCAAAACCCATAAGCAGGGCCACCAGCATGCGCCCGGAAAGTACCGTGCGCACTACCTGCCCGGTATCGCGTTTCACCATG
>CBDUNQ010000552.1:0-2013 GCA_965368625.1 uncultured Gammaproteobacteria bacterium | reverse complement strand
CCTGGTAGCGGTGCGTCAATTCCTCGAATCCACGTTGATTTCCTTCCAGCGCCCGGAGCCGCCACCAGACAGCGTAGCGCAAGTGCCTGCACAAGCGGTGACCGGAACCACGCAATCCGGGGAAACCGAAGCAGAGGAAGCCACGCTGGAGGAAGCCAGCGAGCAGGTGGCTGAGGTATATCAGAGCTACGATACCCGGCTGCAGGAAGTGGTGAAGGAAAAACAGGCGGCCATGGCGGAAGCCGAAGATCAGGCGGCGGAAGCCTATGAGGGTTATGAAGCCCAGATCACCAATTTGCAGCAGGAAAAGAAACAGCAGGAACAGGAAGTCAGCCAGCAGGTGGCCGAGGTGTACCAGGGCTACGATGCCCGCCTGCAGCAAATTGTGGAAGAAAAGCAGAGCGCCATGCGCGAAGCCAAGGATCAGGCCGCCGAAGCCTATCGGGGTTATGAGGCGCGAATCGCCGAGCTGGAAGAGGAAAAGCAGGCGCTGAAGCGGATGCTGGAAGATGACCACTCCATGGATATTGCTTCGGAACAGGCGCATCAGGCGTATCGCAGTTATGAAGCCAGAGTGGAAGAGCTGGAGGCACAGCAGGCTTCTCTGCGGGAACAACAGGCCGATGCCGGCAGCCTGGCTGAAGCGGCGGAACAGGCCGCTGCGGTATATGATCAATATACCCTTCGCGTGGGCGAGCTGGAGCAGGAAAATGTAACGCTTGGCAAACGCATCAAGGAACTGGAAACCGCACTGGCTTCCCGTGAAGAAGAGTTATCCGCCGTCAAAGCGGATCTGGCCAAGGTGCAGGGTCTGGTCAGTGAAGAGGTGGATCAGAATGAAACCCTCGAGCGGGTGCAGGATGGGCTGGAGGAACTATTGAATCTTCTGCAGCATCCTCAGGCCCAGTAACAGGGTAGCGCAGATGGCGATCCCGGCCTTCGTCGGGATCGCTACGTTGGAGTACTTGGAAATCACTTTCTTCTGCGCAGGGTTTGTGCTACATAACCCCACCTTTTTCTATTCTGCGTGAGAATCCCTGATGACCGGTTTGCCACCCCGGGTAGTCAACCCGGAGCCCTATGCCGGCATCGCCGCCAATCTGGCCACGGTGGGTTGGTCCCTATCCGCCGATTTCCTTGCCGCCGACCACGTTGCCGAGCTGGTGGCGGAGTTCCAGGCGCAATATGGAAAAGGGAAGTTTCGCGCGGCGGGGATTGGCATTGGCGAAGGCTTGCAGCTACGTCCCGATATCCGTAGTGATCAGGTACATTGGCTCGACCCCGCTTCCTGCACTCCGGCGCAGACCCGGTACTTTGCCGCCCTGGAAGCCCTGCGCCTGGAAATCAATCGCACCCTGTACCTGGGTCTGTTTTCCTTTGAGGGGCATATGGCTTGCTATCCCGCCGGCAGTTTTTATCGCAAGCACCTGGATCAGTTTATCGGTGTGGCGCATCGCAAGGTTTCTGTGATTCTCTATCTGAATCCTCACTGGGTGGCGGAAGATGCCGGTGAATTGCGTCTTTACCTGGAACCCAACGGGGAAGGGGAATATGTGGACATTGAACCGCGCGCTGGCGTATTGCTTACGTTTCTCAGTGACCGCTTCTACCACGAAGTATTGCCTACCCGCCGTACACGCATGAGTCTTACCGGCTGGTTCCGCACGCGCGAGGAACGGCTGCCTGTGCGGTAGAGGGGCTGTGCCGAAGTGTGCCGTTACAGGTTGCGCAGAAACCGTTGCCGGGCCTTTTCCAGATCCTTGCGCAGGTTATTTAGTAGAAGCTCATCGAGCTGGCCCTGTAGCCCGTCCAGATTGTCCAGGCAGGTCTGGTAGAAGTCATCAAAGGCCTGGATCACTTGCCGGGTATCCGTGGTCGCGGCATTCGATGGCGCATCCGATGTGAGATCCGCTGCCGGTTCCCCCTCTTTCGTCAGCGGTTCCACCTCGGCGGCACGCGCCATGAATTTGGGCTTGCCGCTGTCAAGGTGCACCGCGACCAGTGGGCTGGTTT
>CBDUNQ010000551.1:0-2022 GCA_965368625.1 uncultured Gammaproteobacteria bacterium | reverse complement strand
TCTAGATAAATTCTATAATGTATCTACTCGCCCTGGCTGCGTTCATGAAGTTGCAATGCCGGGTTGCATAGGGCAATCAGGTCACCACCTGCCACGGCTTGCAGGCGGGGAAGGAATTCCCCATGCTGCGGGTCGGCCGCGAGTTGACGAAAACAGTGCTTTTATTCAGGTGCAATCATTCCTGAAAGCGGCGGTGTGCCTTCCTTATTGCCTATTTTACGTAAGCATGTGCTTACAACAAATGAATGAATGTATTACGCCTGCAGAATATGCTTTCATAGGCATCCTCGCAATGACCCGTTAATCACTATAGTAAAATCGATAATTCGTCGGTATGGAAAATCAGCGAAAGAAATCTATGCCTACAAGTCGTAAGTATTTTTACCGTAGCCTGCCATGAATTCCATGAGCGACGGTTTTTATGGTTCGGTGTGAAGATTAAATGTTGAGAATTTATGAAAACGGATAAATACTTGAAGTCCGGCCGGGGTTATCCCTGCCATCCGTTGTAAGAAAACAATTTCAAAGAAACAAACACTGCGGTTATCTGTTCACTGGGGATTTTCATTGAATACCAATACAGCTGGCGATTGCCTGCGCATTGCAATGGAAAAGTCATCGTTACGGAAAGCAGTTCAATAAAGGGGAAAAATATGTCTGCCTTCACGGGAAAAAGCAAAGTAAAGGGGCGCAGCCCGCGTGTATTATTCACGGCTTCATTATTGGCTGTTCTTGCCACGGGGGTGCATGCCAATCCTGAATTGGTCATGGATATTGCCAGTAACAAACTACCCCAGGGTTCAGACCCAAGGGGGTTTTACGAATTCAATGATCTCGTCTTCTTCAGTGCAGAAACCCACCAGGAGGGAAGGGAGCTGTGGGTGAGTAATGGTCATCGCAGCTGGATGGTGGCGGATCTTCAGCCGGGTAATGGAAGTAGCTTTCCTCTGGAATTCACTGCCATGGGTGATTTTGTATATTTTATTGCCAGTACCGATGCCGGTCACCAAATATGGAAAACCGATGGTCGAAGAGGCACTACCACCCAGGTCAGTAACTTCACCGATAGCCTCTGGCTGCATCAGCTTACGGCCGTTGGTGACACGCTTTTCTTCGCCATGGGAAACCTGGCTCATGGGTCGGAAATATGGAAGTCGGATGGCACCACTGCAGGCACAGGTTTGCTCAAGGACATCGTTCCGGGCGAAACCGGCAGTAATCCCACAAGTTTGACAGCATTGAATGGCCAGTTGTATTTCAAAGCCGATGACCGCACATTCGGTATCGAACTCTGGCGCAGCGACGGCACGGAAGGAGGCACGGTGAGGCTGACCGACCTTCGTCCCGGGGAAGGGGACGGCTTGCCCCTGGGTGAGTTTTCCATTCTGAATGGGGATCTTTACTTCAAGGGGTATATGCCGTCCTCTTCCGCTTCCGCTTATCAAACCAACCTGATGAAGCTCAATGGCAGTGATCAGCATATCAGTGCGGTCAAGGAAATATCCTTCAATACGGATCTGCAGGATTCAGCCATCATCGGCGACACCCTGTATTTTGTGTCGGATTCTGAAGTATGGAAAACCGATGGCACGGAAGCGGGTACCGATATGGTAGCCGACATTGTGCCGGGAAGCGGTCGAAGCTATCCACGCTATCTGGTGGCCACGGCAGACACCCTGTACTTCAGTGCCAATGATGGCTTGCATGGTTGGGAAATCTGGAAGTCAGATGGTACCGAAGCGGGCACTTTGATGGTAAGTGATGTGTATGGCGGCTCCATGAGTAGTAGACCAAGCCATCTTTCTGTCATCGGTGATGAAGTGTTTTTCAGTGCCGACAACGGCATCGCCAATCGCGAACTCTGGAAAACCGATGGCACCACAGCGGGCACAGAGCAGATCACCCGGGTTCGTTGGCGTCGCTATGATCCTCAGTATATCACTGCCATTGGCGATCAATTGTATTTCACGGGTCATAATGGTGTGGCCGGGCGTGAACTCTGGAAAAGCGATGGCACTGTTG
>CBDUNQ010000550.1:0-2031 GCA_965368625.1 uncultured Gammaproteobacteria bacterium | reverse complement strand
ATCCGCGGTACGGCTTCTCCGCCCAGCGGTGTCCGTTCCTGTTCCAGCAATCCCGTGGACAATACCTGCTTCAGTTCACGCCACAGGTCTGGTTCCATCAACAGACGTTCCATATCCGCCAGCAAATATCCGCCATTGGCGCGCTGCAATGCCCCCGCCTGAAAAAGGCGGCCTCCACTGCGTTGGCCTGTTTGCGGCCACCTCGGCTCACAGCGCCCAAACAGGGAGTCGTGCCCCATACTGTTCCAGTAGACCACAGGCGCTCCCTGCATGGGGTCATTGCTGTGTACCGTCTGCACCCGGTAACGGGCTGCCAGGCTATCGGCGCTTTCCAGCCACTCGCTGATTTCTTCGCAATCACGTAACTCCTTGCGCAGGCGCCCCACATGGTGCAGCAGGTTCTGTTCCACGGCGGCAATATGGGAAAGCAGGCCCGGGTGCTGTTGCCAGCCCTGGGAAAGATTTTCCATCAGCGGCCGAATGATTTCCGCCGCCAGAGAACGCTCCAGTTGCAGTGCTTCTTCATGGGCCGCTTTTTGCCACAGGGAAAAATCCTGCAACAATAATTTCATGCGTTCACTGTAACTTTCCAGGGTGGCATTGAGTACACGCCGGTCTTCCTCGGAAAGGGAATACCGCGCTTCATCATCCAGCAGACGACCGTCAATTTCAGGTACGAAGCGCAAACCCTGCTCGGTACGCAACAGGCGAATGGCAGAGTGTCCCGCCGCCTGCTCCAGCTTGGCCATGGCTTCGATTTCCCGCTGGATCCGCTCCTCTTCCACCATGCGCAATCGCTGCTCGAAAAACGGATTGGCAAACAGGCCGCGAATGGCAATGGCCAGTCGCTCCAGGCAGTCATCCATTTGCCGACTGAAGTGCGGCCCTTCACCTGCCGGCAGCAACAACCAGCGTGGGGTACAGACATCATGAAAGTCTTCCAGTACACAGAGATCCGAAGGGGCCGCTTCTTTGCGTGCTTGTGAGTGCAGCATTTCCAGTACGGCATCGTGCCGGCCGGCTCCAGCTTCCCCCATGACAAAGATATTGAAACCGCGTTGACGGATGGCCAACCCGAAGGAAAGTGCCTGAGCGGCATTGGGCTGCAGGGTCCAATGGGAAACGGGTGTCAGTTCCCGGCTGGTGGTGAAAGCAAAGTCTTCGGTATCACAATACCGGTAGAGTTGTTCCACGGGAACAATATGGTGTTTGTACATTGCGGGTCTTATGGTCCACTACTGGAGGATTTCCAGTGGCTATGATAGCCGAATCCAATGGAGCATGTAGGGGAAAATCATCCTGACCAGGGATTGCGACTACCCGGTGCCTTACTCGCAGGGGGGCTTATAGAGCCATGCGCTCGGCATCCAACTTACCCGGCAGGGTGAAAAAGAACCGTGCACCCTTCCCCGGTTCGGCATCGGCCCAGATCGCACCATTGTGACGCCGCACAATTCGGTGTGCTATGGCCAGACCCACACCATTGCCATCGCTTTTGGCTTCATGATGCAATTTGTGAAACAGCGTGAAGAGTTTTTCCGCGCTGCGCATATCAAAACCTATGCCGTTATCCTGTATCACGTATACCGGAATATCATTCTGTATATCCCGATACAGACGGACATGGGCATCGCTCACCGACTCTGTGTATTTCCAGGCATTCACAAACAGCTGGTACAGCATTTCCTTCAGCAGGTAGCGATCTCCCTCCACTCGAAGTTCAGGCTCAATTTCCACCCGTAGCCGGTGATGAAAGCGCATGGATTCCTCGATGCCCTTGCTTGCTTCATCGGCAAGCATGCTGAGATTCAGGGGCGTGCGGGAAAGCTGCCGGGTTGCCATATTGCGCAGCATGCTGATCACTTCAATCTGATCATCCATCCGGGTGCCTGCATTGTGGATTCGCTGACAGTAATCCCGGATCAGGTCCTTGGATTGCTGGGGGGAATCGAGCTCATGTACCACGGCATCACTGAAGCCGCGAATGGTACGCAAGGGACCACGCAGGTCGTGATTGATCACATCATAGAG
>CBDUNQ010000549.1:0-2047 GCA_965368625.1 uncultured Gammaproteobacteria bacterium | reverse complement strand
GTTGTTACGCCGGGGCGTGAAGCATATTCACAAGATCAGGGTGGATGAAGATACCCGCAAGTGGGATGAAATCATGGATCTTACCGGGCGGGATACGGTGCCGCAGATTTTCATTGGCGGGCAGCATGTGGGTGGCTATGACGATCTCGTGGATCTGGATTATGACGGGCAGTTGGAACCCCTGTTGGCGGCGGTCGACAGGGGAGAGAACTGAGTGGGTCTCTGATCGCTGGCCATTATGCGAGACCCGAGGCACTCCCTGGGTGGATACCGGCGATTCCGCAGACGATCCCCTGGATTCTGGGCTACAATGGCGCTCATTTCCGGCGCCCCGTGAGTTAGGAGTATATAGTGAAGTTTTTCCCCATATTCCTTGATCTGCAGGATCAGGACTGCGTAGTGGTAGGCGGTGGCTCGGTGGCTGCGCGCAAGGTGGCCATGCTGCTTGAAGCCGGCGCCCGTGTATTGCTGATTTCCCCGCAGCTTGATGAGCGCCTGGCAAAACGGGTAGCCGCCGGTGAACTCCGCCATGAGGCGCGAACCTTTGCTACAAGTGACCTGGATGGGGCCTCCCTGGTTATTGCCTGCACCGATGATGATGCCGTGAACCGTGAAATTGCCGCCGGGGCCAAAGCCCGTCATCTGCCGGTCAATGTGATCGATCAGCCGGAGCTGGGCAATTTCATTGTGCCTTCGGTGATCAATCGGGATCCCATTCAAGTGGCTGTGTCTACCGGTGGCGCTTCGCCGGTCCTGGCGCGCCTGCTGCGTGCCCGCCTGGAAACCTATATACCCTCCGCCTATGGGCGACTGGCAAAAATGGTGGATCGCTTTCGGACCCGGGTACAGGCCCGCTTTGCCACTACCGATGAGCGCCGCCATTTCTGGGAGCATGTACTGGAAGGGCCCATTGCGGAACTGTTGTTCGTGGGGCGGGATGCCGAAGCGGAAACGGCCCTGGAGCGTGCCGTGGAAGATGCCACGCTGCCGAAGTTTTACGGTGAGGTGTACCTGGTGGGTGCCGGTCCCGGTGACCCGGATCTGCTCACCTTCCGTGCACTGCGTTTGTTGCAGCAAGCCGATGTCATTGTCTATGACCGGCTGGTAGCGCCACCGATTCTGGAACTGGCCCGGCGCGATGCGGAACGTATCTATGTAGGTAAGGAGCGTGATAAACATACTCTTACCCAGGAAGGCATCAATCAGCTATTGGTGCGCCTCGCCAAAGAAGGGAAACGCGTGGTGCGCCTCAAAGGCGGCGATCCCTTTATCTTTGGCCGGGGTGGAGAAGAGATCGAGGAATTGCTGGACGAAGGCATCAGCTTTCAGGTGGTGCCGGGCATCACTGCCGCCTCGGGTTGTTCCACCTATTCGGGGATTCCACTGACGCATCGGGATTATGCCCAGTCCTGCGTATTCGTCACCGGGAATCTCAAGGATGGCACGGTAAACCTCAACTGGAAGGCGCTCGCCCATGCCAACCAGACCGTTGTATTTTACATGGGGCTGCATGGTGTGCCGATTTTATCCCGTGAACTGATGGCTCATGGATTGCCAGCGGAAACTCCCGTGGCCCTGGTGCAGCAGGGCACCACGCAGCACCAGCGGGTCATCATCAGCACCTTGAAAACCCTTCCGGAAGATGTTCATAGCAGTGAGCTCAAGCCTCCCACACTGATTATTGTCGGTGAAGTGGTGAAGTTGCATGACAAGCTGGACTGGTTCCGCCCCACGGAAAGCGGTGCGGCCTGGGGAGATAAGTAGCAGAGTGGGGGCATGACAAGGCGTTCAAGTTATTCCACGTCCTACCGGCGTAGGCCGGTATCTCCCTGCCATGGCAGTGAATTCAAGAGATTCCGGCCTGCGCCGGTATGACGTCGTGTAGTCAAGGTGTTCAAGTTATTCCACGTCATGCCGGCGCAGGCCGGCATCTTTATACCATGGCAGTGTATTCAAGAGATTCCAGCCTGGCGCATAGAACCCCTATGGGTTGCCCCTGGATCCCCTTTGGGGATCATCAGGGATTCCCCATCGTGCTCCGCACGAT
>CBDUNQ010000548.1:0-2055 GCA_965368625.1 uncultured Gammaproteobacteria bacterium | reverse complement strand
TTCAGCGTGGCTGACCAGGGGCGCGCCGCCGATGCCTGGTTACTGGAAACGGTGCGTTGGGCCTGGCGCGTCAAGCTATCCCTGCACCTGGAGCTGGAAATCAAACGCGAATTACGGGAACGGGCGGAAGCCGAGGCAATCAAGGTATTTGCCCGTAATCTCCATGACCTGTTGCTGGCAGCGCCGGCCGGGCAACGAGTGACCATCGGACTGGATCCGGGGATCCGTACCGGTGTCAAGGTGGCGGTGGTGGACGACACCGGGAAATTGTTGGCCACCGATACCCTGTACCCTCATGCGCCCCGCAACCAGTGGGATGCCGCCATTGCCCAGTTGGCTCGGCTGGCGGCGACCCATAAGGCGGAAATCGTCAGCATTGGGAACGGCACGGCTTCCCGGGAAACCGAAAAACTGGTGGCGGATTTGTGCCAGCGGCATCCTGAGTTGCAACTGACCCGCATTATCGTATCCGAGGCCGGCGCCTCGGTATATTCCGCCTCGGAAACCGCAGCCAGGGAATTTCCTCAACTGGATGTATCGCTGCGTGGCGCCGTTTCCATTGCCCGCCGTCTTCAGGATCCCCTGGCAGAACTGGTGAAGATCGAACCCAAATCCATTGGTGTGGGCCAGTACCAGCATGATGTAAGCCAGGTATACCTGGCGCGCAGTTTGAACAATGTGGTGGAGGATTGTGTAAACGCCGTGGGGGTGGATGTGAATACCGCTTCCATACCTTTACTGGCCCGGGTATCCGGCCTCAATACCGGTTTGGCGGAAAACATTGTGGCCTATCGGGATGAGCATGGAGCTTTTCGCGATCGGCAGACCCTGCTCAAGGTGAACCGCCTGGGGCCCAAGGCCTTTGAGCAGGCGGCTGGATTTTTGCGCATCATGAATGGCGATAATCCTTTGGATGCCTCCGCAGTGCATCCCGAGGCTTACCCCCTGGTAGAGCGGATTCTTGCGGCTACGGACAGGGATATTCGCAAGTTGATCGGCGATAGTCGTTTCCTGCGGGGGCTATCGGCCAATGATTTCACCAATGAACAGTTTGGTGAGCCCACCGTGCGCGATATTCTCCAGGAACTGGAAAAGCCCGGCCGTGATCCGCGTCCTGAATTCAAGATGGCCAGCTTTCGTGAAGGTGTGGAAAAGCTCAGTGATTTGCAGCCCGGTATGATACTGGAGGGTGTGGTAACCAATGTGGCCAATTTCGGTGCCTTTGTGGATGTGGGCGTACATCAGGATGGCCTGGTGCATATTTCCCAGCTCGCGGACCACTTTGTTGCCGATCCCCATGCCGTGGTCAAGGCGGGGGAAATCGTCAAGGTGAAAGTGCTGGAAGTGGATGTGGAGCGCAAACGGGTGTCACTCAGCCGGCGGCTCACGGAGGTCCCGGAAAAGACGGGCGCGGCCACCGTACAGGGGTCGCAAGCCAAAGGCGTAAACTCCAAAGCGAATAAGAAGAAAGCGAAACCAGCCAGACCCGCTGCAGCACCGGCCAACAATGCCATGGCGGCGGCCTTTGCGCGTTTGAAAGGTTGATTGGCAGTATTTACGAAGGTGTTTCGCCTGTGACTTGATACCCGTTATAGCGGCGCAGGCCGGGATCCATTCACGCCTGTGCTACACCCCTGGATTCCGGATCTTCGCTGTGCCTGGCGCATAGAACCCCTTCGGGCTTCATTATGCGTACCTTGTCGTGTGTGGATAAAGGCACTCCGGAATGACGGTATTTTATTCATGAGTGCCTTATCCTTTGGGGCAAGGAAGGACTCGTCATTGCGAACGAAGTGAAGCAATCTCCAGAATCCGGTACCTGCCTTCCCGGTTTCGGGAGAATGACTGCCAACCCAGGGAGATTGCCGCGCCTGCCGCATAGAACCCCTTTGGGGTTCATTATGCGTACCTCACCCTGCGGGTCGAGGCAGCTCGCAATGACGCGGAGTTTCTATACCCTTCGGGTCAAGGCGATCATAGATCCTCTTCGAGGATCATTGTGAATACCTTACCCTTCGGGTCAAGGTACGCCGATATGACGGTAAGCGCGCGGTT
>CBDUNQ010000547.1:0-2067 GCA_965368625.1 uncultured Gammaproteobacteria bacterium | reverse complement strand
CCTTTGCTGACACCAGCTCAACAATCCATGCTGCTTGCCACACTGCGCGAACCGGTGGACCCGCCGTATCTGCTGCAGTTGATCCTGCCACTGAACCCTGAAATCAGGGAAGCCGCATGGCGCGCGGCCTGGAACCGGGTGGTGGCCGCCTATGCCATTCTGCGCATGGGATATGCCGGCGGCACCGCCTGGCAGGCGGACGCCACGGCAACACCCCAGTGGAGATCGGAAAACCTGGGCCACCTGAGTGCAGACCGTTATGGTACCGAGGTGGAAAAAATGTTCGCTGCCGAGCGCAAGGCAGGCTTTGACCTCCGTGCCGGCTCTACACAGACCCTGTGCCGTAGCCTGTGGGTACAACCACCGGATAACGAGACGCCCTACTGGTGCCTGACCATTCACCATGCCCTGGTGGATGGCAATTCATTGGCGCCTCTCATCGAGGCTACCCTCCTCGCTCTTGAAAACCACGAAGCCGGACTATCCGGCCCGGAATTTGTGGAGCGGGCCCGGTTCGTGGTCCATACCGACTGGAGCGAATCGCGGGAAACCTTTGCCCAGTTACAGGCAACAGGCCCGGCTGCGAACCCCGCTGAGCGCCTGGCACGGAGCCGACACCCGGAAGCCGACGCAATAAGGTTTCATCGAATACCCGTGGTCATCCCGGCAGAATGGCAGCGACAACTGGATTCACAAACCCACTTGCGCGGCACCACCGTGGTACAGGCGGCATGGGCGCTGGTACTCAGCCGGATTCTGGACAGCCGGTCCGTGGTGTTCGGCATTACCCGCCACTGCCGCGGATCAACATCACAAGGCTTGCGTAGCGCCATCGGCCCTTACGCCAATGTATTGCCACTTTGTATTGATGTGCCCGAAGAAACCCCAACCGCCACCTGGCTGGCTCAGGTGGAATCCAGGTGGCGCTCCCTCGCCGCATTGGAATGTTGTCCACTGCAGGAAATACTCACTGACACACAGGAAGACCGACCGGGGAGCCTTGGCTTTGCAAGCCTGGTGAATATCGAGCAAGAAGCCCCCACTGCCGTCATCGAAAGGCAGCTCGGCAACCGTGCCGCCGGCCACCCCGTATTTCATCAGAAAACCGATCTTCCATTATCCCTTGTGGTTCAATTGCAACCACAGCTTTCCGGCGTTCTGGTGGCACGCAGCGATACATACAATGAGCAACAAGCCAAGCAGCTCGCGCAGTGGTTCGCCCAGGCCGTCGGTCAGATCCTCGGCAATAGGGAAGCCAGCGTGGGCAGACTCTTGATCGCTCCACCGGGTACCCAGGGCCGGGGGCCGGCCATTGCACGACCGCAAAACAGCGTACTGGAATTACTGCAGGCCCGTGTACGTGATCATGGTCAAGCCCCTGCGCTGATCACGCCGGAATCCTCCCTGACCTTCCATGCACTCTGGCAACAAGCCGGGTCCTTTGCGGCAGAACTGGATGCCAGGGGGGTGCACAAGGAAGACGTGGTTGCGATTCTGAGTGGACGATCCACGGATACCGTGATTGCCATGCTTGGCACGCTGCGCGCCGGTGCCGCATTCTTCATCGTCAATGAAGGTTTACCGAAGCAACGGCGGGTGGAAACCATTCAAGCGGCTGCCTGTCGTTTTCTGTACTGTGGGAATACGTCTATTGAACTCGATGAGCACCCGCTTCCCGGTATCCAGTGCCTGCCTCCCCTGGAAAAACAGCACGCAGCGGAGTATCACGACCAGGGGGTTACCGCCCAGACACTGGCCTATCTGGTGGCCACCTCGGGCACCACCGGCAGCCCCAATCTTGTCATGATCGAACATGGCTCCCTGGTCAACCTGGTGCTGGGCTATGGGGAAATGCTGCGGCCCACAGTGGGTGATATCCGCTATCAATCGGTATCCGCTTCCAGCGACACCTTTGTACTGGAAGTAATGCTGTACCTCAGTCATGGCGCCGCACTGTATCTGGACCCTCCCTTACTGGAGGCCGGGCTTGCCACATTTGATCGTGAACTGCGACGGCGCGGCATCACCATCATCGGTCTGCCAAGTTCGCTCTGGCGGGAATGGGCG
>CBDUNQ010000546.1:0-2072 GCA_965368625.1 uncultured Gammaproteobacteria bacterium | reverse complement strand
AACAGCATGGCCAGGCCACCAATGGCCGCGGCGATCAGGTAGCTTTCATGGGTTGCCAGTTCCAGGCCAATGTGTTTCAGGCCCTTGAACAGGGTTACCAGGGCAATGACGAAGCCGGCCAGGAAGATGTAATAGGGAACGTAGCGCTTGGCGGCTTCCAGGGGGTTGTCACGGTCCAGGATCAACCGTTGCACACTGACAAACAACCAGTAGGAAAGGATGCCGGCCACGGCGGGTGATATCACCCAACTCATGGCGATGGTGCCTACCTTGTCCCATTTGACGGCATCAAAGCCGATGCCAACCGCGGCAAAGCCTACTATGGCACCGACGATGGAATGGGTGGTGGATACCGGCCAGCCATGGCGTGACGCTACCAGCAACCAGATGCCGGCAGCCAACAGGGAGGCAAGCATGCCGTAGATCAGTAATTCCGGGGAATTGGCCAGCAGGGAAGTATCAATCATTCCCTTACGGATGGTTTTTGTGACCTGGCCACCTGCCAGGTAGGCGCCGGCGAATTCGAAAACCGCTGCCACCAGTACCGCCTGTTTGATGGTCAATGCGCGGGCACCCACGGAGGTGCCCATGGCATTGGCCACATCGTTGGCGCCTACGCCCCAGGCCATGAATAGGCCGAAGATACAGGCCAGCGTGATGAAAATCATGCCGTATTCCAATTCCATGCCGGGTTTCTCCTAAGGCATCAAATTCGCTGCTTGGCGCTAACGGGCCAGCATCAATTCCAGTCGACTGCCCACCCGCTGTGCGCGGTTGGCCACTTCACCGATGCCATCAATGATCTTGTAAAGAAACATGACGTGTACCGGGTGTAGGTCGTTTTCCAGCTGAAACAACTGGGCACGTATCTTGATTTCGAGGCAATCGGTATCGCTTTCGATGTCATCCAGGGTCTTGATCATGGATTGCACCAGTGTGACTTCCCGCCCGCGAAAACCGGTTTCCACCAGCTCGTCCAGTTCATTGATGGCTACCTGCGCTTGTGAAGAAGCTTCGACGCAGCGCCTGGCAAAGGCCAGGAAGGCATCCCCCATGGTGGGTGGAATTTCCATGCGGCGTCCGGTGATCAACCCGACTACATCCTTGGCTGCATTGGCAATGGAATCCTGCATGCTGAGCACTTCCAGAATGTCCCGGCGTGAAACCGGCATGAACAGGCTATTGGGCAGATTGAGTCGCAGTTCGCGCTTGAGGCTGTCCGCATCCTGTTCCAGTTGGGAAATCTTTTTCTGCTGAGGGCCGGCGGAATCCCAGTTTTTTTGCAATACCATTTCCAGAAAAGGCACCAGCTCACTCACACAGTGCTGTACCGCTTCCATATGCTTTTGCAGGGGGCGGACCGGTGAACTGCCAAAAAGGTTCGAAATGGTGGTGCGCGCCATGGCGGCTCCTCTATTGCTACGTGGTTGCCTGATGGATTCTACCGGAATGTTCAGCGGGACTGCAGCCAGTGCGCCGCCTGCTTGGCAAAATAGGTCAGAATACCATCGGCACCGGCACGTTTACAGGCCAGCAGGGATTCCAGTACCACCGCTTGTTCGTTCAGCCAACCCTGCTGGGCAGCCGCCTTGAGCATGGCGTATTCGCCGCTCACCTGATATACAAAGGTGGGTGCGCCAAACGTATCCTTGACGCGGCGTACGATATCCAGATACGGCATTCCGGGTTTGACCATGACCATATCCGCCCCCTCCTCCAGGTCCAGGGAAACCTCCCAGAGGGCTTCATCGGAATTGGCTGGGTCCATCTGGTAACTGTATTTGTTGCCACTGGCCAGGTTGGCGGCGGAGCCCACGGCATCGCGGAATGGGCCATAGAAGCTGGAGGCATACTTGGCGGCATAGGCCATGATGCGGGTATTGCGATGTCCGGCGGTTTCCAGCGCATTGCGCACCGCGCCGATGCGGCCATCCATCATATCCGAGGGCGCCACAATGTCGGCACCCGCCTCGGCATGGGACACCGCCTGGCGTACCAGCACTTCAACCGTTTCATCGTTCAGCACATACCCGGAAGCATCGATGAGCCCATCCTGTCCGTGAGTGGTGAAG
>CBDUNQ010000545.1:0-2075 GCA_965368625.1 uncultured Gammaproteobacteria bacterium | reverse complement strand
GGTCCAGTTCCTTCTTGACCCATTCACGCTCACTGCTTTCCAGGCCATCCCATTTATTGACCGCCACCACCAGGGCCCGCCCCTTCTCCAGGATATACCCCGCCAGTGTGGCATCCTGCTCGGTGATCCCCGCATCGTGGGCATCCAGTACCAGAATCACCACATGGGCAGCATCAATGGCCTGCAGGGTTTTAATGACACTGAATTTTTCAATGGCTTCATTGACCCGGCTACGGCGGCGCACACCCGCTGTATCGATGAGTGTGTAGTACCGTCCATTACGTTCAAAGGGAATATGAATACTGTCACGGGTGGTTCCCGGTTGATCAAAGGCCACCACCCGCTCTTCACCCAGAATGCGATTCACCAGGGTGGATTTACCCACATTGGGCCGACCGACAATGGCGATACGAATCCCAGTCTCAGAATCGGCTTCCTGCTCATCCGCATCAGGTACTGGCTCATCAGGCAGTTGCCCCAGGGATTCATCCATCAGTGCGCGTACGCCGTGACCATGGGCGGCGGAAATCGCATGCACCTCACCCAGTCCCAGGCGGTAAAAATCGGCACTGGCGATATCCACATTCACCGCATCACTTTTATTCACTACCAGCAATACGGGTTTCCCCAGGCGGCGTAGCTGCTCGGCTACACGCTCATCACTGCTGTTCAAACCTTCCTTGCCATCCACCAGAAACAGCACGGCATCGGCTTCATCCACTGCCTGCCAGACTTGCCGGGCCATGATGCTGTCCACACCCTGGGCATCGTCGGCAAGACCCCCGGTATCCACCACCAGGTAGGGTCTGGGTCCGATTTTGCCATCCCCGTACTGCCGGTCACGAGTCAGGCCCGGTAAGTCCGCCACCAATGCATCGCGACTGCGGGTAAGACGATTGAACAGGGTGGACTTGCCCACATTGGGGCGCCCTACCAGGGCGATTACGGGAAGCATGAAATGTTCATTCCGAAGACATGGGCAGGCGTTCAGCGATTCGCTGCGGCACGCAACACGCTGAGCGTACCGCCCTTACCCAATACCAACAGACGCTCACCCACTACATGCAGGGAAGCGATGCCCTTACTATCCGTTTTCAGGCGGCCGATTATTTCTCCATCAAAGCGTGATAACAGGTGTACATAGCCGGCAAAATCGCCCACCGCCACATAGTCTTCGTATGCCACGGGTGCACTCAGTCCTCGCAAATGCAAGGCATCCTGTTTCCACACGGAGGCACCATTGCGACGATTCAAGGCCCACAGATCCCCCTGATCATCACACACATACAGATTGCTGAAATCCTGTCCGAGGGAGGTATAAGTGGAAAATTCCCGGGCCCATTCAATTTGACCACTGGGAATATCAATGGCGGCAATCCGCCCCTGAAAAGTGGCGGCATATACCGTATTACCCGCCACAATGGGGTCGGCATCCAGATCCACCATGCGTTCCAGTTCCGAACGGCCGCGCGGCTCCGCCACCGCCACTTCCCAGGCCACCTGACCCTGTTCAGCCAGTAAAGCCATGAGGCGGCCATTGGCGAAACCGGCAATAAAGACTCCACCACCGGCAACGGGGGAACTGGTGCCCCGCAAGGTCAGCGCCGGCATGGTGCGATCCTGTACCCACATGCGTTCACCATCACTGCTACGCAGTCCGGTAAAGGTACCGTCCACTGTCTGTACCGCCACGGTACCACGAGCGCCACTTGAGCGTTCCATCCCGGGCATCCAGGGCCAGCACTTCCGCTTCACTGGTACCCAGTAATACCATTCCTTCACCGACACCCACGGCCGCCGATACCCGCACCTTGGTATCCACCTCCCAAATTTCCTTTCCATCCTCCGCCGCCAGGGCCCAGACGCGCCCCCTGCGATCGGCAACAAAGATCCGCTCACCGAGGATGGCTGGATGGTAGCGTACGAATTGTTCATCGCTACCTACTCCAAGGCGCCGCTCCCACAGGGTTTTCAGTTGCACACTGGCTTGAATGTCCTTCAGCTCCGCCGGAGGCTGAATATCATCTTTGTCGGAAAACAGAGCACATCCGCCCATGGACAGCAGCAACCTCAGG
>CBDUNQ010000544.1:0-2084 GCA_965368625.1 uncultured Gammaproteobacteria bacterium | reverse complement strand
AAACCACTGTTCCACACCACCTCCCACCAGTCATGGGCACTACTCAGGTGGTAACCCAGCTGCAGGCTGTGAACTTCCTGATCCACCAGGCCCGCGCCACTCATCAGTTCACGACACCCCGCCTCTCCACCAAGGCGCACAATGGCGAAACGGATTCCTCCATCAAGCTCGGGCAGGGTACCGCCGAATTCCACAATCTGCTGTGCATAGCAGTCAATCAAACCGTTGAAGGCATTGGTACCAAAGCCACTGAATACCACCTTGCCGCCGGGGCGGGTAACCCGCACCCAATCACGGAGGGCCGCCTGCATGTCCGGAATAAAAAACAGGCCATAGGAACATACAGTGGCATGAAAATAATTGCCTTTGAAATCCAGGCACTCAGCATCCATCTGATGAAAATCCACGTTATCCAATGCCATTTTCTGCACATTGATCTGGGCCTTGGTCAACATTTCTTCCGCAAGATCGATGGCATGCACCCGCCCTTCGGATCCCACGGCCTGCCCCATGGCTACCGCCACCACACCTGTTCCCGTAGCTACATCCAGCACCTTGCTACCCGGTTTCGGGCGCACCAGATTCACCATGCGATCCGCACAAAAGGGGAAAAAGCGCAGTGCCGGGCTGTCATAACCCGAGGCCACCTGATCAAAAAGCGAAGTGATGAAATGCTTATGTTGCCCGCTGTCTTTCATGGAACCCCGGTCATCATCAGTCATAATAAGAGCAGCAGTAATCGGCATACTCCTGTACGCGCACACTGAATTCGGTATGGATCGGCACGGAAAACACCTCGCCTACTTCAATGCTGCGCCAACTCCCCTGCCCAGGCAAAAGCACTTCCATATCCCCGGCAAGCAACTCCAGTTCTTCGCGCATCGAAGTATCAAAATTATATTCCCCGGGCGCAATGAACCCCAGGGTTTTTCGCTCTCCATCGGGAAACAGAATGGTACGGCTGCTTACCTTGCCGTCGAAATAGACATTGGCTTCTTTAACTACCGTTACCCCTGTGAATTCACTCATGGCAGCACCTGTCGAAATAGAGTTATCGGGAAACCACTCACTTGTTTACGGTACAGCGGAAAACACCATAATGACAGTAGAAATACAAGATATACACCCGTCCGAGGCGACAAAAGATACCCGGATGCCTGCAGTCAGGTGATTATTCTTCCTGTATAAATTCCATATGCGGCGTTTCCAGGCTGATACGCCCCAGGGCACCGCTGCGGATATCATTAAGCAATACTTCCGAGGCTTTATGAATATCCACCACTCCGCCCGGCCGCAAGCCACCCCGTTTGCGGCCGATGGCTTCCAGCAGGGCCATGCCCGCGGATGGCAGTGCCGACAACTTGTATCGCTTTTCCAACAGCCCGGGATAGGCCTGTAATAAATAATCAGCCGCAAACAAGGCTACATCATCAAAATCCATGGCGGTGTTTTTGATGGCGCCGGTAACCGCCAGTCGATACCCGCTTCGGGGATCGGACATACGCGGCCAGAGCATGCCCGGCGAATCCACCAGTTCCATCCCCTGCCCCAGACCCACCCGCTGCTGATTCTTGGTCACCGCCGGCTCATCCCCCACCTTGGCGATGCCCCGACCAGCCAGAATATTGATCAGGGTGGACTTGCCCACATTGGGAATGCCCATGATCAACACACGGATCGGCTTGATGGCGGTATTCCGCTGTGGTGCCAGCTTACGGCACAGGGCCGGTAATTTACGTATCTGGGCCGGCTCACTGGCCGTCAGCGCCTGGGCACGAACCCCCTTTTCGCGCTCCAGATGGCTTAACCATTGGCGGGTCACTTCCGGATCCGCCAGATCACTCTTATTGAGTATCTTGATGCAGGGCCTATCGCCGCGCAACTGGGATACCAGGGGGTTTTCACTGCTGAAGGGCAGGCGCGCATCCATGACCTCCATCACCAGATCCACCTGCGGCATGATCTCTTTGATTTTTTTTCGGGCCTTGTGCATATGCCCGGGATACCACTGCACTGCCATACCCTATCCTCTGATACCAAGGCTGTACTGTACCGTAAAGTCCATCGAAAAATCAGCGTTTCAG
>CBDUNQ010000543.1:0-2087 GCA_965368625.1 uncultured Gammaproteobacteria bacterium | reverse complement strand
TGCCCAGGCAAGGCAAAAGCGCACACCTTCATTGGCAGGCAGGGCAGCCAGGGAGCGCCACACCCGGGGCCAGGCGGTCCAGGGCAGGCACATGAGGGGCAACAACAGCAGATACCACCAGATGGGTTGCGCATGGTCCGCTTCCTTACCCAGCCGGCTGGCATGCTGCCCCCAGGAAATGGCATGGCGATAGGCTTCACCACCCTGCAGTGCCGCCGGAATGGCCCAGGCCAGGGCCAGGGCCACTCCCAGGAACAACGAAAACAGTACGCCACCATACCAGCGCCACCCGCGAGCCGCCGCGGCCGGTCGCCAAACAGGGGCCAGCAGGGCCACCGGCACTACATGCAGCAATATCACCGGCCCCTTGGCCAGGGCACCCAGCCCGATCCCCAGACCCAACAGCCACCAGCCAGCGCGGGCATGCCGGGAAGCACGCACCAGTCCCAACATAGCCATCAGCACCGCCGTCACCAGTAGCTGATCAAATTGCACCAGGGTATAGAAACCACTCCACACCAGCGTGCCGAATAATAACCAGGGCAGCCACTGTAATGCCTGCCGGTCTTGCGGCCACCACTGGCGCGCCAACTGCAGCGTCAAACCCAGGTTCAGCAGACTCAACAAGGGAATCACCAGCCGCGGCCAGAGATCATTGACCCCGAACAACCACCACCCCAGATGGATCAGCCAGAACAACAGCGGTGGCTTATGGCTGTAGGGTTCACCATTGAGCAGGGGTAGCAGAAACTCGCCCCGGCTCCACATTTCCCAGGCCACGGAGACATACCGGGTTTCATCCACCGGCAGCAGTGGCCGCAGCCACAGCGCTACCAGCAACAGCCAAAACCACAGCAAGCCCAGCCACAGACGGGAAGCCCAGAGGGGCGCGAAGTTCATGAATGGCTGCAGGCTTCGGCGGTTTTTTCCAGTTGCTGGAAGCCGGCCCGGTTACGCCGATACAGGTGCCAGCCCAGTAGACTGGAACAGAGAAACAACAATATACCCGCCTGAATTCGCCAACCCGGCTCCAACACAAAACCACTGCCGATCAGGGCAAAGATCAGGGTCTGGGGCAGGTAGCCCAACAGGGAGCCGGTAAAGAAAGGCATGCCACGCATACTGGAGACACCGGCCGCTACATTGGTCGCCAGGTTACTCCCCACGGGCAACAGGCGAATGAGCAGGGTCATGTGCAGTGGATGCGCCGCCACAAAGCGGTCGATACGCCGCAGGGGCAGGGGAAACCAACGCTCCACCAGGGTGCGCCCCAGCAGGCGCGATAGGTAAAATACCAGTATACAGCCGGCCACACTGGCCAACAGGGATAACAGACAACCCAGGGTGACGCCAAAGGCATAGCCGCCAAAAAAACTGAGCATCTGCCGCGGAAGACCGAGACTGGTAAATAGCACACCGGCTCCCAGAAACAGCCATTCGCCGGCAATGCCCTGACCCCGTACCCGGCTATCGATCCAGCTGGAATCCAGTGGAATCTCTTGGCCCAGGCTGCGCAGGCTCACCCCCAGCAAGATCATGGCAACTACCCATAAGAGACCACGAAGAAATACACCAACGGTCATGAACGCTCCAATTCCCGCGCCTGGGGCCGCATGGCCCGGCGCCGCAACCACAATACGCCAACGAGATCCAGTAAACCCGCCCATAGGCGATTATGGATCCCGTAATGGCTCTTTCCGGCAAACCGCGGCCGGTGATGTACCGGTTCCGACATCACCCGCCCCCCGGCACGCAACACCAGTGCCGGCAAAAAACGATGCATATGCTGAAACGCAGGTAACCGCAAAAACAATTCCCGTGGCAATACCTTGAGTCCACACCCGGTATCCGGAGTGTGATCCCCCAGCAGCCAGCCGCGCACCGCATTGGCCACCCGCGAAGACCCTACCCGCAACCAGCTATCCTGCCGTTGCTGGCGCCAGCCGGTGATAAGCCAGTCCCCTTGCAAGCCTTCCCGGGATGCCCTGGCAAGCAAGCGGGGAATATCGGCCGGATCATTCTGACCATCCCCATCCAGGGTAACAATCCAACGGCCAGAAGCCGCCTGTACTCCGCTCCACAAGGCT
>CBDUNQ010000542.1:0-2088 GCA_965368625.1 uncultured Gammaproteobacteria bacterium | reverse complement strand
CAGGCGGCGGGCCTTGCCACGGGCCTGATGGGAAACCTTTTTCACCTTGCCCTGTTCATTGCCCATACAATCAAGCGTCCAGCTGCGCTAGCAGATTGACCATTTCGATAATGGAGAGCGCAGCTTCCACACCTTTATTGCCTGCTTTGGTTCCGGCGCGCTCAATGGCTTGCTCAATACTGTCTACGGTAAGTACACCAAAGCCCACGGGAACATCATGCTGCAGAGAAACGGTCGCCAATCCTTTCACACACTCACCTGCCACATACTCGAAATGGGGAGTGCCACCACGGATCACTGCACCCAGGGCAATGATGGCATCATATTGTTTACTTGCTGCGAGTCGCTGCGCCGCAATCGGCATTTCAAATGCCCCGGGAACGCGAATGATTTCCATATCCCCTTCGTCGGCACCATGGCGACGCAGGGTGTCCACGGCGCCTTCCAACAGGCTTTCCACCACAAAGCTGTTGAAGCGTGCCACAAGGAGTGCAAATCGCTTGCCACGGATGACCAGGTCACCTTCCTTTACATTGATATTTTTCATCATCTTTACCTGTCTGATTGATTATTTCAGTTTACACAAGCTGGCAGCAGAGTAAGCGTTGATTCTCTACGCTTCGAAGCCGGCGTTATCACTCGGTAACGTAGTCCACGACTTCCAACCCGAATCCACTGATGCCATGTAAATTCTTCGGCGCACTCAATACTTTCATTTTTGCCACACCCAGCTCCGCAAGGATCTGCGCACCGATACCATAGGTGCGCAATTGCTCACCCGGCTCGGACTTATGCGGCTCGGCATCGGGATGCTGGGCATGAAAACGAATGCGACGGAACAGGGAACGGGGATTTTCCGGCTTGCCCAGTACCACCACAACTCCCTTGCCTTCCTTGGCGATACGCTTCATGACAGCACGCAAGGGCCATCCGGTATCTTCATACTGGGCATCGAACAGGTCGCTGAGGGTATTCTGCACATGCACTCGCACCAGGGTCGGCTCTTCCGGGTGAATATCCCCCATGACCAGGGCAAGATGCAGGTCCTTGTCGATACTGTCCTGAAAGGTAACCATGTGAAAGTCACCCATGGGAGTGGGCATTTCACATTCCGCCACTCGTTCCACCGTTTTTTCATTGGCGATGCGATAATGAATCAGGTCCGCAATGGTGCCGATCTTCAATCCGTGCTCTGCAGCAAACACTTCCAGCTCCGGCCGCCGCGCCATGGTGCCATCTTCATTGAGGATTTCCACAATGGCAGCTGCCGGTTCGAGGCCGGCGATGCGCGCCAGGTCACAACCGGCCTCGGTATGTCCGGCACGGGTCAGCACGCCGCCGGGCTGGGCCATGAGCGGAAAGATATGCCCGGGTTGCACGATATCCTCTGCCGTGGCATTGGGCATCACGGCGGTACGCACCGTGTGCGCGCGATCATAGGCGGAAATACCCGTGGTCACCCCCTCCGCCGCTTCAATGGAAAGAGTAAAGGCAGTGGAATGCTGCTCGCGATTATCCACCACCATCAGCGGTAGATTGAGCTGTTTGCAACGCTCTTTGGTAAGTGTCAGACAAATCAATCCGCGGCCATAACGGGCCATGAAATTGATGTCTTCCGGGCGCACCATGGAAGCAGCCATAATGAGATCACCCTCATTTTCCCGGTCTTCATCATCCATCAGGATTACCATGCGACCCTGGCGAATGTCTTCAATGATTTCTTCTGTTGTATTGAATGCCATATAGCTGATTACCGCGTTAAAAAACCGTTTTTTTCAAGAAATGCGAGATCGATGGTTGAACCGGAAGTCTGTGCCGCCTGCTCTCCCAGTAACAATCGCTCGAGGTAGCGGGCAATGATATCCACTTCCAGGTTCACTTTGCGACCCGCCTGAAATTCATTCATGGTGGTCTGCACCAGAGTATGGGGCACAATATTCAATTCAAATACATTACCTGACACGCTATTGACCGTTAAGCTGATTCCGTCGACGCAGATGGAGCCCTTGGCTGCAATATATCTGGCCAATGATGCCGGGGCCGCCAGGGTAAAGCGCACTGAACGGGCATCGTCACGACGCGACTGCA
>CBDUNQ010000541.1:0-2090 GCA_965368625.1 uncultured Gammaproteobacteria bacterium | reverse complement strand
AAGGCAGGCCAACAGTGGGAGGCCCATGAAGCCACGGCAGAAGCCTATTACCTCAATGGTGAAACCCGATCCGCCATTGAGCAGCTGGAGCTCGCCCTGAAGACACCCGAACTGTCATTCTATGACCAGGCGCGCATCACCGCCCGCCTCCACCGCTTCCAGAAAGAAGCCCTGGAAGAGGAAAAACGCTGACCCATATCATTTTTTCCTTGGAATAAATGAAACCGGGACCGCGTCCAGCTACCACGCATGCCAATTTCTCATTTGTGCCTGCGAACACAAAGAGTGATAACAACCATGCCAACCTGGGAGTAACCATAGGCAACATGATGTTTACAATCATTTTACAAAGATTGGAAATGGTTTTGACTGGCGTACCAAGCAAGGCTATAGTTCTTAGACGCCCATGTAGGCGGCGGCAGACACAGCCATATTGTGCGACGACGCAAACAGAAAAATGGTATCCAACTCCGCTGGCATGTCCTTGCCACGGCACCAACCACCTTGAATACATCTCACGCAAATAGGAGGAAACGATGCGGCAATCACCCAGCATCATAACCACAGCCACATCCATTGCCGCCCTGCTGGGCAGTCTGGCCATGGCACCGGTAGCCGTTTCCGCGGCTGAAGAAACATCTGCCGCTGCACAGGGCAAGGAAATTGCCTTTGATCGGGTAAAGGGAAACTGCCTTGCATGCCACATGATTGAAGGCGGCGATCTGCCTGGCAATATCGGCCCACCGCTGATCGCCATGAAGGCCCGCTTCCCGGACAAGGCACGGCTGCGCGCTCAGATCTGGGACGCAACAAAGGCCAATCCCAACAGCATCATGCCGCCCTTCGGCCGCAATCAGGTTCTTTCCGAAAAGGAAATCGATCTGGTTGTAGAATTTATTTACACGCTGTAATTCACGCTACAGCCAATCAGGAGAAGCACACGTGAATAGCTTGAAACGCAGAACGTTCCTCAAAGGCACGGCCGCGGCTGGTACCGTCGGCATCGCACTGGGTGCGGGCCTTTTGACCCCTCAAACCGTACTGGCCGCCTGGCCTAAAACCGCCTTCGACGCCAAGTCGGTGGATGATGCCCTCAGCCAGCTGCTGGGTACCACCGCCCTTGAAGGCAGCGACAAAATCAGCATCCGTGCACCGGATATTGCTGAAAATGGCGCAGTGGTGCCGGTTTCCGTAACCACGGAAATCGCCAATATCGAGTCCATCAGCATCATCGCTGAAAAAAATGCCACCCCCCTCACCGCCAGTTTCAACCTGGGCCCCAATGCGGAAGGTTTTGTTTCCACCCGCATTAAAATGGGTAAGACATCCAGCGTGATCGCTGTCGTGAAGGCAGGCGGTAAACTCTACAGTACAGGTAAGGAGGTCAAGGTCACCATCGGCGGCTGTGGCGGTTAAGCCACGACCGAACTTGAATGTGACCTGATCGATACGAGGATATTTAGCATGGCAAAATCAATCAAAATGCGCGCAAAACTGGAAGGCAGCTCCACGACGGTGAAGGCATTAATCAGCCACACCATGGAAACCGGCCTCAGCAAGGACAAGAAAACCGGTAACTTGATTCCGGCTCACTTCATTCAGGAAGTGACCTGTGAACACAACGGTACCGTGGTGCTCACCAGCCTATGGGGCCCGGCAATTTCCAAAAACCCCTACCTTTCCTTCCGCTTCGGCGGTGCCAAGAAAGGGGATACCGTGAAACTTTCCTGGGTGGATAACAAGGGTGAAAGCGATATGGCGGAAACCGAAATCGTATAAATCCGTGAGCGCATGCTACACAGATGCACACCAAACGATTGGAGGCAAACGATCAATGAAAAAACTGCTGAGCATTGCTGCGGCCGTGGGAATCCTGGGCACTCTGCCCTTCGCCACTCAGGCAACTCCGGAGCAAGATTTAAATGAATTCCGGGCCTATTTTTACAAGAAATTTCCCAAGACAGCCAAGGATGATTTCATTAACGGGGTATATTCCATCGACCAGGCTTCCCGTGATCAATGGGAAGCCATCGAAGAATTCCCCCCGTATGAAATCAATGTGGATGATGGAAAACAGCTGTTCAATAAGC
>CBDUNQ010000540.1:0-2102 GCA_965368625.1 uncultured Gammaproteobacteria bacterium | reverse complement strand
AGCGCAAGGCGTAGCGCTCATTGCCTTTGATGTTATGTTTTCCGAAGCGGACCGGAATCCCGCCAGGGAAGTGCTGCATCACCTGCATAACGCGGAAGACCCGGCGCCGGAAACCGTTGCGACCCTGCAGGCATTGACCGCCACGTTGGACCCGGACCGGGTGCTGGCGCAATCCATGGAAACCCTCGATGTGGTACTTGGGTTTGCCTTACAGCATGATCCCCGCAATCAGGTGGGCCATCTGCCACCGCCCCTGCAGACCCTGCCACCGGAACAGGCCGATGCGCTGACCGTAATGGCACTACCCGGCTATACCGCCAATCTGCCTGTGTTACAACACGCCGCCACCGGGGCGGGGTTTCTCAACACGCTACCCGATAGGGATGGCGTCATTCGACGCTCTCCCCTGGTACTGCGCCATGAACAGGGGCTCTTTCCTTCACTGGCCCTGGAAGCCTCACGCCTCTATCAGTTACTGGATCAAGTGACACTGGAAACCGCCGTCATCGGCGAACGGGAAGTCATGGAAGGCGTAGTACTGGGGCAGAAAACCGTGCCCACCGATGGCAGCGGGTTTGTATTGATTCCCTATCGAGGCCCAGCGGCAGCTTCCCCACCTTTTCCGCCACTCGAGTATTACAGGGCCAGATCGCCACTGCAGCACTGGAAAACAGTGTCGCCCTCATCGGCACTTCGGCCCTGGGCCTTGCTGACCTCAAGGCGACACCGATTCAAAGCGTGTTTCCCGGTGTGGAGATTCAAGCCAACCTGCTGGATGGCTTACTGAATGTCGGCTTTCTCAGCCAGCCTTCCTGGTCCCAGGGTGCCGAATTCATCGCCATGCTCCTGGTTGGCCTATTACTGGCCTTCTGGTTACCTCAACTGGGACCGCTGCGACTGTTGCTGGCCGCCATGGTGTTCATCACTCTGTGGTTGATCATCAATCTCTGGCTATGGCAACAACAGCGCCTGGTACTGAATATCGCCCTGCCGCTGCTGATGATTTTTCTGCTGACCATGGTGAACATGAGTTATGGCTTTCTGTTCGAATCGCGCCGCCGCAATCAATTGAAGGATCTCTTTGGCCAGTATGTACCACCGCAACGGGTGGAAGAAATGAGTCGCGCACCCCAGGACTATCATTTCGAGGGAGAAAGCCGGGAAATGTCCGTGCTGTTTGCTGACATCCGCAACTTCACCACCATTTCCGAAGCACTCAGTGCCAATGAGCTCAAGGAATTATTAAACCGCTTTTTCACACCCATGACCGAAATCATCTTTGAGCATCGCGGCACCATCGATAAATATGTAGGCGACATGATCATGGCATTCTGGGGGGCGCCCATTCGGGAAGAAAATCATGCTCACCTGGCCATCAGTACCGCCTTATCCATGCTGAAAAAAGTCGAGACCATGCAGAATGAATTTCACGCGGCAGGGTATCCTCCCATACACATCGGCGTGGGCATCAATAGTGGAATCATGAATGTGGGGGATATGGGTTCGCGTTTTCGCCGCGCCTATACGGTACTGGGTGATGCCGTCAATCTGGCTTCACGCCTGGAAGGCTTAACCAAATACTACGGCGTCGGCCTGGTGGTAGGCCCGCAAACACGGGAACTGGCCAGCGAATTCCTCTACCGCCCACTGGATCGGGTCAAGGTGAAAGGCAAGCAGGAAGCCGTGGCGGTATTTGAACCCCTTTGTTTGAAGCAGGAAGCCGACGCCACTCTGCTGCAAGAACTTGATGATTTTGAGCAGGCACTGAACGCCTTTTGGTCACAGCAGTGGACAACGGCGGAAACCCGATTACAGGCACTGCAGCAAGCCCATGGTGAGAAAATCATTTATACATTGTACCGGCAACGGATCGAGGTATTGCGTAATCAATCCTTACCCGAAGACTGGGATGGTGTTTTTGAACGACGGGAAAAATAGGGATTCCCCATCACGCTGCGCACGATCGGGTCACATCAGGCAAATACCTTACTCATTCGAGTCATGGCAAAGGCACGTCATTGCGAACGGAGTGAAGCAATCTCCTGACTGCAACACCCACTTTTCTGGATCTGTATAGTGACTGCCAACCCAGGGAGATTGCC
>CBDUNQ010000539.1:0-2106 GCA_965368625.1 uncultured Gammaproteobacteria bacterium | reverse complement strand
GCGGCTCGCAATGACGTGGAATATTATATTTCCTCGCACATTCCAATGATATTCCGCGTCATGCCATATCGTCCACGCCATGCCAACGAATGCCGGTATCTCTATGTCATGGCGGTGGATTTAAGAGATTCCGGCCTGCGCCGGAATGACGGTCCATTTTTTAACCACCGTATTGCGAACGAAGTGAAGCAATCTCATTATGGTGGCTTCGCGTCTGTAGATGATCACCCCTTACTGCCACACCACGGAGATTGCCGCGCCGCTACGCGGCTCGCAATGACGTGGAATATTATATTTCCTCGCACATTCCAATGATATTCCGCGTCATGCCATATCGTCCACGTCATGCCGGCGAATGCCGGTATCTCTATGCCATGACGGTGTATTTTTATGAATTGCTCACTCACACGGGTCAATGTGATCACCCATTACCCTGGGGAAACTCCTGCACACTTTTGGATAATTTCTTCAGATCCACCGTGCTGTTCTGCTCACCATAACGAAAACCGATATACCGGCGGGTGATGTCCTGTATCTGGCCTGCATGCCGGGGCAGGGCCTCACTTGTGCGCCTGGCATAGTCACTGGGGCCTTCATGGGCAGCGCGTGGATATCCGAGTGCAGAGAGCTTGCGGCAGAACTTTTCATAGATGCGGATTTCAGCTGCCCTGGAGGGGCGTCGGGGGTAAAGGATCACGATGGCCAATATCACCATGGTGATAACCATGATCACGGATAACACGCGGGCAAGCCCACCCAGGCTGACATCGGGAAGCCCCAGTTGTTGAAGAAATTGCTGTTGCAGGGAAGGGCCATACCCCAGCACCCATTGGTTCCAACGGTTGTTGGCGGCATCGAGATATTGACGCAGCCGTGCCAGGGCATCCACGGCTTGCTCGCTGCCGGGAACGCGGAATTGGATCGGAGCGCCCTGGGGGCCGGTGCGCAAGTCAATGGCACGTTCCACCCGTTCCGGTGCCACGGCACTGGTGGGATCCACCCGTAGCCAGCCCTGATCTTCCAGCCACACTTCGGCCCAGGCATGGGCATCGGATTGGCGCACCACCATGTAATTGCCAACAGGATTCATTTCACCGCCCAGATAGCCGGTAACCACGCGTGCGGGCAGGCCTGCGGCACGCATCAGCAGGGTGAATGCGGCGGAGTAGTGCTCACAGAAACCACGTCGGGTTTCAAACAGAAAGGCTTCCATGGGTTGATCCCCCAGCCGCGGCGGATTGAGGGTATAGATGAAGGGTTGTTGACGAAAGTGGTTGAGGGCATGAGCGATAATGTCGCGCCCGTTTGTACTCTGCTCACGCCATTCACTTGCCAGGGCCAGTAGTCGGGGGCCGGTATCCGCGGGCAGGTAGCGTGAGCGCCGCAGGCTTTGGGGATCATGGGGAAAGCGTATCGACTGATGTGAAGTGATTGGATAACGAAGGCGTTCCAGTACCGGTGATTTCGCCAATACCTGAAAGTCGGCTTGCAAGCGCGTATCCACCGGTGTTTGCAGTGGCAGATCCAGCGCCGGTAATTGACGCTTGCCGTGGGGTTCCAGGGTGATGGTGTAGCGTATGCCGCTATCCAGCGGTTGTGCCCGTGGTGGCAGTTGCTGCTGAGTGTTCAATGGCATATGCGCAGGGAACCAGCGTCGACCATCCGTGTTTTCAAATACCGGTCCGCGCCAATAGCGTTGTTCCGGTGGTGGAATCTCATCAGCAAACTCCACGCGAAAGGCAATGGCTTCGGAAAGTACCAACTGGCTGATGCGGCCGGGTTCCATTTCATTTCCCAGACCGCTCAATCCGGAATGAGCATCATGAGGAAGACTCCATAAAGGACCGGGAATACGCGGGAACAGAACAAAGAGAATGAGCATGACCGGAGCGGCCTGGAGTAACAGCGTGCCGGATAGACGCAGGGAACGCTGCAGGCGCTGTGACTGGCGCAGCTGTGTGGTCTGATCCAGCATGCGATCCGCTCGCGGATCGGAAAGTTCCATGAGTGTGATGGTGCACAGTAAGCCCGCCGCCAGTACATAGAGTGCAATGAGCATGGACTGTGAAAACAGTAATTCCACCACGATGAGAAAGTAGCCGAGAA
>CBDUNQ010000538.1:0-2112 GCA_965368625.1 uncultured Gammaproteobacteria bacterium | reverse complement strand
GGTGTCTGGATTGGGTGTCTGGATTGGGTGTCTGGATTGGGTGTCTGGATTGGGTGTCTGGATTGGGTGTCTGGATTGGGTCAGTTAAATCTATTTATTACATTAAATATTATATTTAACTATATGAATTATTTTAATTTTAAACACTAATCTCATGTAATCTCTCGATCATTGTTTTGTAGCAGCTGCAGGGCCCGTTCATACAGTGCCTTGCGTGAAATCCCCGTGATCTTCGCCGCCAGTGCGGCGGATTGTTTCACGGACAATGCCTCCAGTAGCAGGCGCAGCACGCGCTCCGCTTCCGGGTCTACCAGCCCCGCCTCCCGCGCCGGATGTCCCTGCACCAGGATCACAAATTCCCCCTTTTGCTGATTGAGGTCTTCGCTAACCCACTGCACCAGCCCCTGCAAGGTATCGGCATGAATGGTTTCAAAGGTCTTGGTCAATTCCCGCGCCACCACAGCCGGGCGTTGATTACCGAAGCCATCACGCAAGGCCATGAGACTGGCGACGATGCGATGACTGGATTCGTAAAACACCAGGGTCCGGGGTTCCTGGGCAAGGGCTTCCAACCGCCGTTGTCGTGCCCCTTCCTTGGCTGGTAAAAAACCTTCGAACACGAAGCGATCCGTAGGCAAGCCGGAAGCCGACAGGGCGCAGATCAATGCGCTGCAACCGGGAATGGGAATAATCTCGATCCCCTGTTCGCGGGCGGCCCGCACCAGGGGGAAACCGGGGTCACTGATCAATGGCGTTCCGGCATCACTGATCAGCGCGATATGCATCCCCCGCGCAAGGTCATCCAGCAGTGCGGGAACCCGTTGGCGCTCATTGTGCTCATGGAGGGAAAACATTGGCGTCTGTATGCCAAAGTGATTCAACAGTCGCTGGCTGTGACGGGTATCCTCGGCGGCAATGCGATCCACCTGGCGCAGGGTCTCCAGGGCCCGGGGAGTCATATCTTCCAGGTTACCAATGGGAGTGGCAACAATATAGAGCGCACCTGGGGCAGCGTCCATGACCGTCATTCTCGTGAAGGAAAGGCGGCATGGTACTCAATTTCAGCCCCCGGGGACACCACAGCCGGTGGCACCCGTGCCCCAATTGCAGTAGAGTCAGCGCTGCTTCCACAGTCCTTGAAACTCATGTTTACGATTACTGCTTATAAGCCTTTGCTGCGTTTCGGAATACCGATTATCTTCACGGCCTTGCTGGCTGCCTGCGCCAGTGCCCCGCCCCCGGTGGTAAGCCCCGAGGAGCGCTTTGCGCGGGAAGCCCAGCGGTTGGCTGAAGCGGGTCAGCCGGGGCAGGCGGCCGAACGCTACCTCAGTCGCGCCGGAAATGCCCAGGGGCTGGACCGGATACGGCTACAGTTGGCTGCCGCCTGGTATTTACTGGACGCCGGCAACAGCGAGCGGGTGCGACAGATGCTGCCCTATATGGATCAAAGTGGCCTACCCCTGACGGAACAGATTGATCTGAGCCTGATCCTCGCCCGGCTGGCCCTGCTGGAACAACAGCCGCAGCAAGCCCTCAGCCAACTCAATGCAACCCCCATAGCGGAAGAAGGTTCACCGCAAGCCATCCGTTTCCATCAGCTGCGTGCCGAAGCCTATGCGCAGGCAGGTCAGGTCATTGAAAGCGCCCGTGAGCGCATCTGGCTTGACGGCTTGCTGCAGAGACCAGTCCACCAGGAAGAAAACCAACGGGCCATCTGGGACAATCTCTCCAGCCTTTCCGACAGTGTATTACAGGGTTTGCAGCGACAACCCCCTCCGGATGTGTTCAGTGGCTGGGTGGAACTGGTGCGTCTCAGCCGTCAATTGCGCATGCACAGTGAACGTACACCACAAGCCATTGCCGATTGGCGCACCCGCTATCCGCAACACCCCGCGGAAAAATTCATCGTGCCGCACATCCGTGACATGGAAAGCAGTGGGACTACGCAACAGGTGGCGGTATTACTGCCCCTGAGCGGCAATCTTGCTGGCCCTGCCAATGCCATTCGTGATGGTATCCTGGCGGCGCGCTTTCAGCAGGCGGCACAATCGGCCGTACCCGATGTCCGCTTTTACGATGTGGGTGAAGGGGAAGACCAGATAACCCAGCAAT
>CBDUNQ010000537.1:0-2115 GCA_965368625.1 uncultured Gammaproteobacteria bacterium | reverse complement strand
AGGTTGAACCATGTCGCCGGTGTTGTTACCCCAGGCATTACGCTCATAGGTAATCACCGCAGCCAGATCGGCATCGCCGAGCTGGGCGCCAAAGGCGGCCATGGCCGTACCCGACTTCCCGTTGACTACAATGTCGATGTGATTGGCAACCGGTCCGCTGACAATGGGACTACCCACCAGCCCCGGGAAGGCACCCGGCACACCGGCACCATTGGCCATGTGGCAGGCGGCACAGTTGGTGCCATAGACCTTTTCACCACGCGCCATGAGTTCATCCTTGCTCCATTCCCGGGTGTCATCTGCAGCCGCCGCGGCACCGGCCGATTGCTGCTCCTGTAACCACTTCTGATAATCCTCTTCGCTGCGCGCATCCACCACAATAGGCATGTAGCCATGATCCTTGCCACAAAGTTCGGCGCACTGACCGCGATAAATGCCGGGCTTGTCGATCTTGGTCCAGATTTCATTGACAAATCCGGGAATGGCATCTTTTTTGGCCGCCAGTTCGGGAACCCACCAGGCATGGATTACATCGTTGGCGGTAATCAACAGGCGAATCTTCTTGTTGATGGGAACCACCACCGGGTTATCTACTTCCAGCAGGTAGTTTTCACTCTTCTGTTGCTCGTTATAGATTTCCGCCTTGGGAGTGGACAGTGTGCTGAAGAAACTCACCCCCTGATCAAGGTATTCATACTGCCACTTCCACTGGTAACCGGTCACCTTGATGCTGAGCTCGGAATCACTGACATCGTCCTGATGAATCAGGGCCTTGGTGGAGGGAATCGCCATACCCACCAGTATCAGGAAGGGTACGATGGTCCAGAGCACTTCCACCGTGGTGCTTTCATGAAACTGGGAAGGGGTAACCCCCTTGGATTTGCGGTGGTTGATGATGGAGTAAAACATCACCCCGAACACGACGATGGCGATACAGACACAAACCCAAAAGATCAGCATGTGCAGGCTGTAGGCCTCCTGACTGATGGAGGTCACGCCCGTAGGCAGGTTCAAGCCATATTCAGCCATCACCTCGGTGGTACCGAGCAGCAGGCTTGCCACTCCCGACGCAGACAGCGTTCGTTTCACTTTCCTCAACAACATGCCAGCAGCTCTCCTTCGGTGGTACTAAAACAAGACGTTTTATCGTTGTACCCGGCCTACCGCCTTCCGGGTTGTGCAGCCATCGGCGTCGCTACAACCTTACCTATATTGCTGTTTTTACTGCTCAAGCATTGCGCCGAACAACCTGCTTCCATGGGCAGCCATGTTTATGCCTGGGTCTGCGGCCATTGCCGCAGCGGCATAATCCGTGGTTGCGTGTAATCCCACACCCTACGCCCTGTAAGAAAAACTTGACGCAGAGCAGGGAATATTTTGAAGCCACTGAGGGAAATGCACGGAAGTAACATCCATTTAGAGCTACAGGATCACTGCAGTCTTACTCCACTGACAGGAAAACCCACCCCCTGTACCGCGCACTGAAACACTTGCCTCCTCACATGGGCCATCATTCTTACTGACCTGATTTTATTGGTCTTGGATCCTAACGTACCCCTTGGGGGAGGCGCAATAAAAATTACAAAACTACGGATATAAATATTAGTGATAACAAGGGGATGCAACCGTTTTATTATAATTTAATAACTTTATAAATTAATTATTAACTTATTGCCTGGTTTTTCAAATTTTTCTTTGGATATAAACCGAAAACCCAAGGGTTCGTAGGGATGAAGTGCGGCATTTCACACAGGATTTCCCCATGCATTTTACCGGTTATCCGCCCACCGACTTGAACCGCCAGTGGCGTTTCAACGACTGGCGCGCAATTCCACACGCCGGTTGCGGATGCGCCCCACCTCGGTGTCATTGGAATCGATGGGCTTGCCCTCGCCATGGAACTGCAGGTCAAAGCGCTCGCGGGGAATGCCTCTGCGCATCAGGAAATTGCGCACAAAAATGGCGCGTTTGCGCGATAAGGACAGATTATAGCCTTCCGTACCCTCGCTGCTGGTATGCCCTTCCACCAGCACCAGGCCTCGACGGTTTTTCTTCAGGTATTGAACCGCCTGTTCCAGCACTTCCTTGCCCAGGGGCGTCAGGTCGGCCGAGTCA
>CBDUNQ010000536.1:0-2117 GCA_965368625.1 uncultured Gammaproteobacteria bacterium | reverse complement strand
GCATCAAGATCACCGCTTCCACCCGCCAGCATGCCGCAGAAATGATTCAGTCGGTTTCCCGCAAGCCCCGCAAAAAAGGTCGCAGCAAGGCACGCTGACCCCTTGCGGAGTGCAACACCGAAAGGCCCGGGACTTTATACGCAGGTGAGACCCCGTATACCGGAGAAGAACGATCCGCTACGCTTATTTCTCGCGGCAGTCGGCACAGATGCCATAGATGTACAGTGAGTGATCGGTGATTTCATAGCCGGCATCCCGGGCAATCTGCTTCTGCCGCTGTTCAATGGTTTCATCCAGGAATTCATCCACCCGGCCACACTTCACACACAGGATGTGGTCATGATGATCCCCTTCCGCCAACTCGAACATGGAATGGCCACCTTCAAAGTGGTGGCGCTCCACCAGGCCTGCGGTTTCAAACTGGGTCAATACCCGGTACACCGTGGCCAGACCGATTTCCTCCCCCGAATCCAGCAGGGATTTGTAGACATCTTCCGCACTCAGATGCCGGGTTTCACTGTTTTCCAGCATTTCAAGGATTTTCATGCGTGGCAGGGTAACCTTCAATCCTGCCTTGCGAAGATGATTGGATTCTGTGCTCATAGGGACTCCACCTGCCATAACCGCGCTGCCATTACCTCGCATCTTGGGGTATGATGCCGCCGGCCGGTTCACTTTAAAAGAATGTGTTTCATATGCGGATGCAAAAGCTTCTCATTATTTCCCTGGGTTTATCAACCGCTATCTTTTCCGGGTGTAGCAAGGATCGCATTGCAGACCGTATTTCCGAAAAGGTGCCCTGGGTCTACAAGATCGATATCCAGCAGGGAAATGTGGTTACCCAGGAAATGGTGGATCAGCTAGAGCCGGGCATGGAGCAGCGGCAAGTGGCCTACCTGCTCGGCAGCCCCATGATTGCCGACCCCTTTCATCAGGATCGCTGGGATTACCCCTATAGCTTCAAACCCGGTGGCGAACCGGCCCAAGTCAGTGGCATCACCCTGTTTTTTGCGGATGGCAAGCTGACGCGCATCGAGGGTGACCTGCAGCCCAGTGGAACCCCCAGTGAACCGCGCTCCCGCAAAATGACGGTGACGGTGCCCTATCAGGAACAGGAAAAGCCCGGCATCCTGACGCGCATCTGGCGCTGGATCACCTTTGGTGGTGAGCGGGAAGACCGCTAGGCACCTCGAGCAGGACATTAAATTCGCTCTAGATTTATTAACAATAATTACAGATAGTTATAATATATATCTAATGCGAAATATTAGTATTTTGGCGCATTCCGGCCAATGTCATAAGCCCTACCCGGCTGGCTGGGAACCCGGCTCCAGATCACCTCCACCTTTTTTCATGGCCTTCCCCTGGGCGGCACGCTGCTTACGTACTTCCTTGGGGTCGGCAATGAGGGGGCGATAGATTTCCACCCGGTCACCGGCGCGCAGCACATGGTTGAGCTTGTTGAGTTTGCCGAAAATACCAATCTTCTGGGCAGCAAGATCAATATCCCCATAGCGCTCCAGAATTCCGGAACGCTCGATGGCTTGCTCCGCCGTAGTGCCCACCGGCACCAGCAACGCCAGCACCAGTTGCTCCCGGGGTAAGGCATAAGCCACTTCCACGGTGATCATTTCATCGCTTGCCATATACGGATACCGCCCGCTGTTGAAAGGAATCCACCAGGGTATTGGCGATCTGGCTGAATACCGGCCCCACCACCATGCCCAGCATGCGGCTGGAAAAATCAAATTCCAGATCCAGGCTCACCTTACAGCCATGGTCACCCAGGGGTTCAAAACGCCAGAAACCCTGCAAATGCCGGAATGGCCCCTCCACCAGACGCATTTCAATCATCTTGTTGGGCTGTAAGCGGTTACAGGTGGTGAAGGATTTTTCCACTCCCCCCTTGGATAGATCCAGGGTGGCCCGCACCTCTTCCTCTGAGGCGGACAGGATCCGCGCCCCCCGACACCAGGGAAGAAAATCCGGATAGGCGGCCACGTCACTGACCAGGGCATACATTTCCCCCGGCGTATAGGGCACCAGGGCGGTTTTGTTGATTTCAGTCACAACAGCGGGTCCTGCACATACTTGCAACGCACTGCCAACCGGCGTTG
>CBDUNQ010000535.1:0-2119 GCA_965368625.1 uncultured Gammaproteobacteria bacterium | reverse complement strand
CTGGATGTATTGCAACAGGAACCACCACCGAAAGACCATCCGCTGTTGAACAGCCGGCACCCGCGTCTGTTGATCACTCCCCACATCGCCTGGGCCAGCCGCGAAGCGCGTCAGCGTCTGATCCATGAACTGGCTGCCAATGTGCAGGCCTTCCTGCAGGGCATTCCGCGGAATCGGGTATAAAGCAGAAACAGATTGTCAACGACATACCCCACCGCATTCCCGGACCGGTTCGCTTCACGCAATGCACAGAGCTGGTGCCGCAGGCCTTAATAATGAGGTGGCGGGCCTTCTTCACCGGGTTCGATCAGCGATGCCGGCGCCATGGCCCGCATGCGTTGATCAAGATCCTGCAGCGCCAGGCGTAGCACCTGGATTTCCTGCTGCTGGCTGGCAATGACATCATTCAGTGCCTGCAATGTATGCTCTTGAAAGGCAAGCCTTGATTCCAGATCAACCAGTTTTTCCTGCATGACATTTCTCACAATGTTGTAACTTTCGAAGCCCGTCAGCCCATACAATGTGACTCCCTTTCCGCGTATTCTTGCGTCTTGATCACTCACCCTGGAGCCGCACATACCCTGATGACCGGACTGGCATTGTACGTCAGGAATGATACCCTTAGGTATCCATTGGTACTCGGGCCCGAGAGGGTGCACCACCATAACAAGAGGGATTTACTCGATGACAGGTGAAGATAGCGCGTGGATGTGGTCCATTGGTTTGATCGCATTTTCCTTTGGTCTTGCCGCTGGCTTTGTTATCCACTATCTGCTCAATAGCGGGGGTGGGCGCAGCAAAGAGCTGGAAGCCGAACTGGAGCAACTCAAGGAAGAAACCAATCAATATCGTCAAGAGGTAAGCAACCATTTTCAGCGCACCTCGGAGTTGGTGCAGGAAATGACTCAGAGCTATCGCTCTGTCTACGAACACCTGGCCACGGGCTCTGAAAAGCTCTGCAGTGATCGAATACACACGCCGCTGCTGGACTTTCCTGAACAGTCATCCCTGGGTCATGAAACAACCGGGGAAGATACCCACGAAGAAAAGGATGAAAAAGCCGATCAACCGAATACGGAGAAAAAAGCAGCGGCCATGGAATCCGACGCGGATGACTACCTTGGTGATGCACCTTATGTACCCGATTTCGGCAAATCACCCAAGGCCTCCGGAGATGCAGGGAAAAAGGCTTGAGTCAGTGGCCCATGGCCGATTCATTCCCCATAGAGCGTCAGCGTGATACGCCGCTGATGGGGCCGGGTACGATGCTCCCAGAGATACACCCCCTGCCAGGTACCCAGACTGCAGACACCCCGGGTAACCGGCAGGGTCAATTCACAGCCGGTGAGGATACTGCGCACATGGGCAGGCATGTCATCCGGGCCTTCATCCACATGATGAAACAGGGGATCACCATCCGGCACCAGCCGTGCCATGAAGCGCTCCAGATCCGTGCGTACCTCGGGGTCGGCATTTTCACAAATCATCAGTGACGCGCTGGTGTGATGCACAAATACGTGGCACAGCCCAGTCTGCATACCCGAAGCCGTCACAGCCTGCGCAATACGCCCACTCAAATCCTGACTCCCCCTGCCACGGGTGGTCACTTCAATAATTTCCTGAAATACCATATTGATCAATTCCTTCCCGTTTATTACCGGGTTCAGACCCGATGAAAGATCACGGCCATTCCGGGACCACCCACCCAGGGCCAGTGGAATAACAGGGCGAAATGACGAAATCTGAGGTACAATAGCCGGCTTTATTCCACTGCAGTACGGCCAGGTAGCTTTCACGTGATCGAAAAACTTCGCAATATCGCCATTATCGCCCATGTAGACCATGGAAAAACCACCCTGGTGGATCAACTGTTAAAGCAGTCCGATACCCTGGATGAGCGTACTCAACTGGAAGAACGGGCAATGGATTCCAATGCCCTGGAAAAAGAGCGCGGCATCACGATCCTGGCTAAGAATACCGCCATCAATTGGCGTGACTACCACATCAATATCGTGGATACTCCCGGCCATGCCGATTTTGGTGGGGAAGTGGAGCGCGTACTGTCCATGGTGGACTCGGTACTGCTGCTGGTGGATGCCGTGGAAGGCCCCATGCCACA
>CBDUNQ010000534.1:0-2127 GCA_965368625.1 uncultured Gammaproteobacteria bacterium | reverse complement strand
CCGCCTGATTTAGGGGCAGTCCTTGGTGTACAATCGTGGCCCTTTGTAGAGCAACCTTCGGAGCCTGCCCGTGGAGCAGTTTCGCGGAACCACCATACTTTCCGTACGACGCAATGGCCAGGTGGTCATTGGCGGCGATGGCCAGGTCACCCTGGGCAATACCGTAATGAAGGGCAATGCCCGCAAGGTGCGGCGCCTGTACCACGACCAGGTATTGGCCGGTTTTGCCGGTGGCACCGCCGATGCCTTTACCCTGTTTGAACGCTTTGAAGCCAAACTGGAAAAGCATCATGGCAACCTTACCCGGGCCGCGGTGGAACTGGCCAAGGATTGGCGTACCGACCGCATGTTGCGTCGCCTGGAAGCCCTGCTGGCCGTGGCCGACAAGTCCAATTCCCTGATCATTACCGGGAATGGCGATGTGGTGGAACCGGAGGAAGGCCTCATCGCCATCGGTTCCGGTGGGCCCTTTGCCCAGGCCGCGGCACGCGCCCTGCTGCAGAGTACGCAACTTGGCGCCCGCGACATTGTGGAACAGGGCCTCGCCATTGCCGCGGATATCTGCATTTACACCAATCACAACCGCTCCATCGAGGAGCTTAACTATGCGGTGGAGGCCTAGGCCTCTTTTCCTGATGGTAGACCCATGTCTGATATGACCCCCCGAGAAATCGTCCAGGAACTGGACAAGCACATCATTGGCCAGGATGACGCCAAGCGCTCCGTGGCCATTGCCCTGCGCAACCGCTGGCGACGCATGCAGGTGGAAGAACCCCTGCGCAGTGAAATCACCCCCAAGAATATTCTCATGATCGGCCCCACCGGGGTGGGCAAAACGGAAATCGCGCGCCGCCTGGCCCGGCTCGCCAATGCCCCCTTCCTCAAGGTGGAAGCCACCAAGTTCACCGAAGTGGGTTATGTGGGCCGCGACGTGGAATCCATCATTCGCGACCTGGTGGACATCGCCATCAAAATGACCCGTGAATCGGAAATGGCCAAGGTACGCCATCGCGCCGAAGATGCTGCCGAAGAGCAGATTCTGAATATCCTGCTGCCGCAACCGCGCAACAGTGGCTTTGGCAGCGAGCCGGAAGAACCCCAGGAAAGTGACACCCGGCAGAAATTACGCAAGAAGTTGCGCGAAGGCGCCTTTGACGACAAGGAAATCGAAGTGGAGGTGTCCGCCAACCCCATTGGCGTGGAAATCATGGCGCCACCGGGTATGGAAGATATGACCAGCCAACTGCAAAGCATGTTTGCCAATATGGGCAGTGGCCGCACCAAGACCCGTAAATTGAAAATAGCCGATGCCATCAAGGTGTTGACCGATGAAGAAGCGGCAAAAATGGTCAATGAAGAAACCATCAAGCTCAATGCCGTAAAGGCGGTGGAGCAAAATGGCATGGTGTTCCTCGATGAAATCGACAAGGTCACCCAGCGTTCCGAGACCAGTGGCCCCGATGTATCCCGCGAGGGGGTACAGCGCGATCTGCTACCCCTGGTGGAAGGCTGCACCGTGACCACCAAACACGGCATGGTAAAAACCGACCATATATTGTTCATCGCTTCCGGTGCCTTTCATCTTTCCAAGCCTTCGGACCTGATTCCGGAATTGCAGGGCCGTCTGCCCATCCGGGTGGAATTGGATGCCCTGAGCGTAGAGGATTTTGTGCGCATACTCACCGAGCCCGATGCGTCATTGACCCAGCAATACACCGCCTTGCTGGCTACCGAGGGACTGAGCCTCACTTACTCCAAAGATGGCATCGCCCGCATCGCGGAAATTGCCTGGGAAGTGAATGAGCGCACGGAAAACATCGGTGCCCGCCGGCTGCATACGGTACTCGAGCGCCTGCTGGAAAGTATTTCCTATGAAGCCTCGGACAAGTCCGGCACCAGCCTGGTGGTGGATAAAGCCTATGTCGACGCCCATCTGGGTGAGCTTTCCCAGGATGAAGACCTGAGTCGCTATATACTGTAATCAACTTGTTATCATCGCCGCGCACCCCGGTGCCGGCAGGAGAAAGTCCATGTCCACAAGCCCCAAACCCACGGCCATCAATCTGCATCAGAAGTCCAAAGTGCTGGAAATCGCATTCGACGATGGCAACACCTTCAACCTGCCCT
>CBDUNQ010000533.1:0-2127 GCA_965368625.1 uncultured Gammaproteobacteria bacterium | reverse complement strand
TGGTTCATTTTGCTGTAGTTCCTTGTTCATGCCCGGTTTGTCATGAGATTCCGGCATGCGCCGGAATGACCGCGGTTTTTTTATATACCTTACTCAGTCAGGTCAAGGCGCCTTATTATCGACCGTCACCCCGACCCCGGCGAAGGCCGGGATCTTTTACTCATGGCAATACATTCAAGCGATTCCGGCATGCACCGGAATGACGGTGGCTTTTCATGAATACCCGCCGCCTTGTCTTCACCCTTTGCGTTTACAACGGTATTCCGCTGAACGCGCATGGGCGGTCAAGCCTTCTCCGCGCGCCAGTATGGATGCGGTCACGCCCAGGTCGGCGGCACCGGCTTCGGATGCCATGATAATGCTGGAGCGTTTCTGAAAATCATACACTCCCAGGGGTGAGGAAAACCGCGCCGTGCGCGAGGTGGGCAGCACGTGGTTGGGGCCGGCGCAGTAATCACCCAGGGCTTCCGCCGTATGGCGGCCCATAAAGATGGCACCGGCATGGGTGATCCTGGCAGCCATTGCCTGGGGATCAGCCACAGAAAGTTCCAGGTGTTCCGGAGCAATGTAATTGGAGACCTGCACGGCTTCCTCCAGGTCACGCACTTGAATCAATGCAGCGCGGGTGCGCAGGGATGCGCTGATCACTTCCTTGCGTTCCATGGTGGGCAAAAGGCGGTCCACACTTTCTTGCACGCGCTCCAGAAAGTCGGCATCGGGGCTCACCAGAATGGGTTGGGCATCTTCGTCATGTTCCGCCTGGGAAAACAAGTCCATGGCGATCCAGTCAGGGTCGGTGTCGCCATCGCAGATCACCAGAATTTCCGAGGGACCGGCAATCATGTCGATACCCACGGTGCCAAAGACCATGCCCTTGGCGGTAGCTACGTAGATGTTGCCGGGACCGACGATCTTATCCACCTGGGGAATGCTCTGGGTACCATAGGCCAGGGCGGCCACGGCCTGGGCGCCGCCGATGGAAAACACCCGGTCCACCCCGGCGATGGCAGCGGCTGCCAGCACCAGGTCATTGACCACGCCATCGGGGGTGGGTACCACCATGATGAGTTCCGCCACACCCGCCACCTTGGCGGGCACGGCATTCATGAGCACAGAGGATGGATAAGCCGCCTTGCCCCCGGGCACATAGAGACCCACCCGGTCCAGCGGGGTTACCTGTTGCCCCAATACCGTGCCATCGGCTTCCGTGTACGACCAGGATTCCATTTTCTGATGTTCGGCATAGGCGCGTACCCGCTGTTCGGCACGTTCCAGGGCTGCGCGCTGGTCGGCGGGAATTTTGTTCAGAGCCTGTTGCAAACGGTCAGTGGGAATTTCCAGATCGGCCATGGTGCCGGCGTTGGTGCGATCAAAGCGGTTGGTGTATTCCACCACGGCGGCATCTCCACGTGCACGCACCTGGGCCAGTACTTCGCGTACGGTTTTTTCCACGGCGGCATCGGAAACGGTTTCCCAGGCCAGTAGCCCGGCCAACTGTTGCTGGAAATCGGCGTCGGTGGTGGATAATTTTGTAATGGCGACCATGGATGATTCCTGTGTACTGAGTTGGCGCGAAGCCGGTGGCTTCCTTTTGGTTACTACCTTCGGCACTTTATTCATTGTCATTCCGGCGCAGGCCGGGATCTTTTAACAATGGCAGTTGGCTCAAGAGATTCCGGCCTGCGCCGGAATGACGGTGATTATTTTCATGCGTATTCCTTACTCATTCGGGTCAAGGCGCCACGCCATGACCACGGGTTTTCCCTACCCCTGCACCGCTTCCGCCACGCGTTCGATCAATGCCTTGACCCGCGCATGTTTCATTTTCATGGCGGCTTTGTTGACCACCAGACGCGAACTGATATCGGCCATATGTTCCAGCGGTTCCAGGCCATTGGCCTTGAGGGTATTGCCGGTATCCACCACATCCACAATACGATCAGCCAGGCCCACCAGAGGTGCCAGTTCCATGGAGCCATAGAGTTTGATGATTTCCACCTGGCGTCCCTTTTCCGCGTAGTATCGTCGCGTGGTCTGCACGAATTTGGTGGCAATGCGCAAGCGGTCGGGTTCCGGCCCGGCATTTACCGGCCCGGCCACCATGAGTTTGCAGCGCGCAATATTCAG
>CBDUNQ010000532.1:0-2131 GCA_965368625.1 uncultured Gammaproteobacteria bacterium | reverse complement strand
GTCCGAAAGAATCCGCACTTATAACTACCCGCAGGGTCGCGTCACTGATCACCGAGGAAATACTGTTCTGACTGATCCATAACAGCGCGGCGATGGTGAGCAGAATAACCAGGGAAAATGCCAGCGGAATGCGGGTGGCGATCTTGATATTGCGGAACATAGGCTCGGTCCTTGCGGTATTCGAATGAAAAAAGTAACGGCCGGAAAAATGGGAAGTTAAATGGGTATAGTGGGGGTATTCACCTGACCAGGGGTAAGGAGTGGGAGCTGTCCCGTAGGGCGGAGAATTTCTGCTGTAATCACAGTATGTTATTGTAATATCGGTTCATTTTTTAAGGTTTTTACTGGAGGAGTGGCAGTATGCTGCAGGTGTACGAAGGGTTGCCGGACGGCTTGCTGGAGGCCGGGGTGGAAGACCTGGAGTCCTGCCTGGGAGGGCCCAGCCTGATTCACTTGCCCGGGCGTATTGCCGAGCCCCTGCTGGTCTCGACCCTGTTGCATGGTAATGAGGATTCCGGATTTTATGCCGTGCAGGCCTTGCTGCAATCCTATGATCAGCGGCAATTACCGCGGAGCCTGAGCTGGTTTATCGGCACTGTGAGTGCGGCGCGCGCCGGAGTGCGGCGGCTGGAGGGGCAACCCGATTACAACCGGGTATGGCCGGGCACCGAACTCCCTCCCTGTGCCGAGACCGCCATGATGGCGGAAGTCGTGACACAGATGCGCCAGCGCCGTGTTTTCGCCAGTGTGGATGTGCATAACAATACGGGGATGAATCCCCACTATGCCTGTATCAACCGGGTGGATCATCCCTTTTTGCATCTGGCAACCCTGTTCAGTCGCACCGTAGTGTATTTTCTTCGCCCTGCGGGTGTGCAATCCATGGCGTTTTCCCCTTTTTGTCCAGCAGTCACCGTGGAGTGTGGTAAGACCGGGGATGAGTACGGGGCCCGTCACGCACAGGAATTTCTGGATGCCTGTCTGCACCTGCGCGAATTGCCGCAACACCCGGTGCCTGACCATGACCTGGATCTGTTTCATACGGTGGCCATTGTCAAAGTGCCTGAAAAAGTGAGTTTCGGATTTGGTGAGAGTCAGGCGCAGATCCGTTTTTGTAACGATCTCGATCGCATGAATTTCCGTGAATTGGCTGCCGGCTCGATTCTCGGCTGGGTGCAATCGGATCAGGTGCCGCGCCTGGAGGCCTGGGATGAGCAGGGCAGGGAAGTGGGTGAGCGTTTTTTCCGCGTGGACAATGGTGCCATTCGTACCACCCGTGCACTGATGCCCTCCATGTTTACCCTGGATGAACGGGTGATTCGTCAGGATTGCCTGGGTTACCTTATGGAGCGCTATCCACTGGAGGAGCACCTTGGAGAAGGTGTCCCGCCTCGCAATGCCGGGTGAACGGCGGGGTAGGCGTAGCGCAAAACACCTGCTGGTAGCCATAACCCCCCATGGCTTTGGTCACGCGGCTCAGGTGGCGCCGGTGCTTGAAGTGCTTCAGCGCCGCTGTCCGGGGTTGCGCATCACCCTGCAAACCACCCTTCCCGCTGCATTTATCCGCCAGCGGTTTCCTTATCCGCTACAGATACAGGAAATCGCCAGTGACTTTGGCCTGGTGATGCATTCTGCCATTGAAATCGATTTGCCGGCCAGTGCGCAGCGCTATCATGATTTTCACCGCCATTGGAATCAGCATCTGACACAGGAGGTGCGGCGTATGGAATCCCTGGCACCGGATCTGGTGCTGGCGGATGTACCCTATCTTCCCCTGGCGGCCGCGCGCGCACTGGGAATTCCCGCCATGGCACTCTGTTCGTTGAACTGGGCTGATATCTATCGACACTATTTTTCGGGTCGTGATGAAGCACAGTGGCTGCTGCCGCAAATGGAGGCTGCCTATGATGTCGCCGATCCCTTCTTTTGCCCACAGCCATCCATGCCCATGGCGTTTCTTAGCAAGGTCCAAACGGTGGCGCCCATCGCCCAGGTGGGTAGGGATCGGCGAAGGGAGTTGCGTGCTCAGCTGGGCCTCAAGGATTCCCGTCCACTGGTATTGCTGGCCCCCGGAGGAGAGCGGTTCGATCCGGGGTTTGCGCGCTGGCCAAAGGATACAGGTGTCCAGTGG
>CBDUNQ010000531.1:0-2132 GCA_965368625.1 uncultured Gammaproteobacteria bacterium | reverse complement strand
ACACTTCATCACGTACTGCCTGTACATCCTTCCGAGTTGCGGGCATTGCGACCAGGGATTCCACCAGCTCCTGGTTTTCCACCTCGTTAGCCATGCGAGTGAGTGGCGGTCGCTGGTTGCCACGTATCAGTCGAAGATACTGTGCCCAATAGGCATCCATAGCATGGATACCGCTATCCGCTTCAGGCTGGGAAATCAGGATCTTACCCAGCTCCCGCATGACCATGGTAGCCGGGGTATCCAAATTTTCCAGATTACTTTCAGCCAGCGCCTGATCCCGGGGCAGAACTCCGAGCAGCGTGATATCCTGCTGTAAATACACTTGAATCGCCTTTTGAAACTTCTGGAAGCATTGCTGCCCCTCTTCCTGACGGTCACACTGGTTTACCAGCACACGGACCGAGCCCGTATAGTAGTGTTGATAGAGCCGTTTCAATAGCGCATAGGCATCCGTTAGAGAAGATGGCTCCGTATTGACCAGCACGAAGGTTTCAGGTGCTGCCAGGGTAAGACACAGGATTTCGCGGGTCATGCCCGAAGCGGTATCCAGAATCACCCAGTCGTAGTCATCACTATCGGCAAAAGCCGTGACCAGATCCTGCATTTGATCCATGGTGAGATCAACCATCATGCTCACCCCGGTCCCACAGGGAATCAGATCAACCCCGAGCTTGTCGGTGATTACGACTTCCCGCAGGGACTTTCGACCGTGGATGACATCCGTCAGATTGAAGCTCGGCTGGAGCTTCAGCTGATGGGTGATGCCGGATGGGCCGGCATCCGTATCGAAGAGGCATACTCGCTGGCCAAGACGTGCCAGTTGCCACGCGAGATTCCGGCTCTGAGTGGATTTACCCACCCCGTTTCTGCCACTGGTTATGCTGATGATTCTGGCCATGGGTGGAATTCTGCAATTACGAAGTTAATGGAGGTCTTAGGTTATTGTATAATTCGGCGTTTATTACAGAGGCTAGGCGCCTTCCCATGACAGAACCTCCATCTCCAGCCCGCATCCGTTCGGCCGAAGGGTATATGCTACCCTATTTTCCCATTAAATGGTTGTAATTCTTGCAGTAATGCCATTGAATACGGACCTGTCTGATATCTTCAGCCACTAAAGTTTTTCCTCATTTCGTCGATATCTTTGGTGATAATCATCGGCGCAGCCCCATCTGTATCCTGCTGGGCCATGCACTGAAAACGTATATATTTGTAGAATAATAAGGAACATAGATGGGGTATCTAACGTATTTTATAGATATAGGGCAAACCATCCAGACAAACTCGATTTCTCCACAATTCACTGCCCATCCACCCATCCGTGGGCTATTGGCTATCCTATCGCGCACATGGCTGACGCATCGTAATTCGGGAACATCATGAGCCTGCGCCAGCGTCTACTCTACTCTTTCAGCGCCATTGTACTGATTGCTCTGACCCTGTTTGGTCTGGTTTCCCATGAGCTTGCCCAGCAATCGGGCAATCAGTGGGAAATGCGCCTGATGGAACAACGTGCCCAGCACCTGGGCGAGCGCTTTTCCGTACTCCTCAGTGAAGGCATGCCACCTTACCAGGCACTCATGATCATCAGCACAGATACGGAGCAAGGGTGGCTGTTGCAGGCTCAACAGGTGGGAGGCGTAATCCTGCACAGCCGGCTTCCCAATGCCGATATCCCCATCAATCTGCCTCACCTTACCAATGTGCGTGCCCGAACCGGCTCACTGAACCTTTCAGGCATTCTTTACCGCTGGGTAACCGTAATAACCCCGAATCCTGACTATTTCCTACGCATAGTGTTTCCCGCCGCATCCAATGCCGTGTCACTATTTGATCAACTGCCTACAAAACTGGTGATTTATGGAGGCTTGATTGCCTTGTTCGCTTTGCTGGGAAGCCTGTTGCTGTCACAGCTTTCTCACAAGGCCCTGCATGACAGTCTCACCGGTCTACCGAACCGTACCCTGCTCTATGAGCGGCTGAGTCACACACTGGAAGAAGCCAGGCGGCATGGAAATCCCGTAGGCCTGTTCCTGATGGATCTTGATCGATTCAAGGAAGTGAATGACACCCTGGGACATCATAGTGGTGATCTTTTACTACAGACGGTTGGTGAACGGGTACGCAAGCTA
>CBDUNQ010000530.1:0-2134 GCA_965368625.1 uncultured Gammaproteobacteria bacterium | reverse complement strand
TACCGGCAAGCTGGAACTGGAAGTGGCCACGGCCGTTATTCAGGGCATGGCCAAAGGTTGCGAGCTGGCCGGCGCCGCCCTGGTGGGAGGCGAAACGGCGGAGATGCCCGGCATGTATGCCCAGGGTGACTACGACCTGGCGGGTTTCTGTGTGGGCGTGGTGGAAAAAGAACGCATCATCGACGGCAGCCAGGTACAGGCTGGCGACGTATTGCTCGGCCTGGCGGCTTCCGGCCCCCACTCCAATGGCTATTCACTGATTCGCAAGGTCCTGGAAGTCAGCGGTGCTTCGCTGGAGCAAGATCTGGAAGGGCGGTCTCTGGGTGAACAGTTACTGGCACCGACGCGAATCTATGTAAAATCCCTGCTTGCCCTCATGGAAAAGATACCGGTTCGCGCCCTGTGCCATGTCACCGGTGGCGGCCTTCCGGAAAATCTTCCCCGCGTACTCCCCGCCGGTACGCAGGCACGGGTCGACACCCACAGCTGGCAGGTGCCCGCCGTGTTCCAGTGGTTACGCGAACAAGGCAATATTGACCGGCACGAATGGTTTCGCACGTTCAACTGCGGGGTCGGCATGGTGGTATGCGTATCCTCAGAGGATGCAGACATGGCGATCCGGATCCTGAACCAGTCGGGGGAAACGGCCTGGCGCCTGGGAACCATCGAAGCCGCCGAAGGGGCGCCCATGGTGATACTGGAAGGCGATTGAGCCCCACCGCTCACCGGCACGCCTGGCATGATCAAACCAACCACACCCTTGCCCCTGGTGGTGCTGCTTTCCGGTCGCGGCAGTAATTTTTCCGCCTTGCTGGAAGCCACCAGGAGTGGTGGTTTACCGGTGGATATTCGCGGCGTCATCAGCAACCGCCCCAATGCCCCGGGCTTGACCACTGCGGCCAAGGCCGGCATTCCCACCCGCGTACTGGATCACACCGGTTTTGCGGGCCGCGAACAATATGACCAGGCACTGATCCAGTGCATTGATGCCTTTGCACCTTCCCTGGTGGTACTGGCAGGCTTTATGCGCATCCTCACGCCCGCCTTTGTACGCCACTACCAGTGCAGGCTGGTGAATATCCACCCTTCATTGCTGCCCCGTCACCGTGGCTTGCATACCCATGCCAGGGCCCTGGCCGAGGGGGACCGGAAGCATGGCGCCAGCGTCCATTTTGTCACCGAGGAACTTGACGGCGGCCCTGTGTTCTTACAGGCAAAGGTGAGCATATTGCCGGAAGATACCGAGACAAGCCTGGCACAACGGGTGTTATCCCGGGAGCACCGGTTGTATCCTGAAGCCATACGGCTGATTGCCACCGGTCGTATTCATTGTGATGATGACAAGGTATTTCTGGATGGCAAACCACTGAGCGAACCGCTGATACTGGATGATGATCGCTAAGCCACAATTCCGTACAGGGCTGGGTCTGACCCTGCTGCTGTTACTGTCGGTAGCCCTCACCCCGGCCATGGGTGATGCCATTCCTGACTTCGAGGCACGCTACAGCCTGCAGTACGATGGCTATCAAGTGGGCGAAGCCACCTATCGGCTTACCCAGCAGGGTCAGGGATACCGCTACGAATCGGCGACCCAACCCACTGGCATCACCGCCTGGTTCCGCAAAGACCGGGTACGGGAACACAGCCACTGGATCTGGCAAAACGAACAGATCAGGCCCCTTGAATATGTCTACGACCGCCGTGGCGGCCGCAAGGAGCGGCGTGCAGAACTGGAATTCGACTGGTCCCGGGGGCAAGTGGAAAACCGGGTGGAAGGCCAGCCCTGGGAAATGGAAATTCCTGCAGGTGCCTTGGACAAGCTGGTGGTGACCCTGGCCATGATGAAGGATCTGCAGCGTGGCCGCACCTCCATGACCTATCCCGTTGCCGATGGTGGTATTCTGAAAACCTATCGCTTCGAAGTGGTGGCCGAGGAAACCATCGATACGCCCGCGGGGCGCTTCGCCAGTGTCAAACTGGAGCGGATCCGCGAAGACAATAAGCGCTACACCGCCCTCTGGTGCGCCCCCGCCCTGCACTATCTGCCGGTACGCATTCAACAAGAGGAAAAAGATGAACGGCCCATGACCAGTGAATTACTGGAAATTCGCGGCCCGTTAGCCCAGTCCACCCC
>CBDUNQ010000529.1:0-2156 GCA_965368625.1 uncultured Gammaproteobacteria bacterium | reverse complement strand
ACTATTTCCCTGTCGCAATCAGGTAAAATCAAAAAATGAGCATGGGAACACAAGACACAATATTGATTTTGGGCGGTAGCGGCTTTGTCGGCAGTCACCTGGCCAATCGACTTACCGACATGGGCCTGCAGGTGCGTATCCCGGTACGCCGGCGCGAACAGGCACGTCACCTGCTGATCAATCCACAGATTGAAGTCAGGGAATTACGCGAATTAACCGTGGAAAACCTGCAATTCCAGTTACAGGATTGCTGCGCAGCCATCAACCTGGTTGGCATCCTCAATGAACACAAGGCGGGGGATTTCCAACGCGCCCATGTGGACACCACCCGTCACCTGACCCAGGCCTGCCAACAGGCCGGAGTGCAGCGCCTGCTGCAGATGAGTGCACTCAATGCCAATGGCAATGAAACCCACAGCCAGTACCTGCGCACCAAGGGAGAGGCGGAAGATCTGGCCCACAACGCCAGCGGCCTGCAGGTAACCAGTTTCCGACCTTCGGTGATCTTCGGCCCCGATGACAGCTTTTTCAACCGCTTTGCCGGCCTGCTGAAGTGGATGCCCTTCGCCATGCCCCTGGCTTGCCCCGACGCCCGCTTTGCACCGGTGTATGTGGGTGATGTAGCCAGTGCCTTTGTGCATTGCCTGAAGGATGACAGCACCATCGGCGCCCAGCTCGATCTCTGTGGCCCCAAAGACTATAGCTTGCGCGAACTGGTGCAGTACACCGCACAGCAACTGGGATTACGGCGCAGCATCATTGGCTTACCCGACTTTGCCGCCCGATTGCAGGGGCGCATACTGCAATTGTTTCCGATTAAAATGTTCACGCTGGATAATTACTGGTCATTGCAAATTGACAGCTTGTGCCAGGAAAACGGCTTTGCGCGTCTGGGCATTACCCCACGCTCCCTGGAATCCACGGTTCCCGGCTACCTGGCAGAAAAGAATGCACGAGGCTACCTTCAGACTTACCGCAACCTTGCCCGCCGCCCCTGAAATGCGGGCAGGATAGTCTTCCGCATGGAGATATACCTGGTCGGTGGAGCGGTACGGGATGAATTACTGAACCTGCCTGTAACGGAACGCGACTGGGTGGTGGTGGGTGCCACGCCGGAGCAAATGACCGCGCTGGGATACCGCCCCGTGGGTAAGGACTTTCCGGTCTTCCTGCATCCCCAAACGCAAGAAGAATATGCCCTGGCCCGCACCGAGCGCAAAAGCGGTCGTGGCTACAAGGGCTTTACCGTGCATGCCAGCCCGAATGTCACTCTGGAAGAAGACTTGCTACGCCGTGACCTCACCATCAATGCCATGGCCCGGGATGCCCAGGGGCAACTGATCGACCCTTATCAAGGCGAAGAGGATTTGCGCAATGGCTTGTTGCGCCATGTATCCCCCGCCTTTGCCGAAGATCCTGTACGCATATTACGGCTGGCCCGCTTTGCCGCCCGCTTCCATCGCTGGGGATTCCGCGTAAGCCATGGCACCAATGCCCTGATGCGTAAAATGGTGCAGGAAGGTGAAGTGGATTACCTGGTTCCGGAGCGGGTATGGGCCGAATTCCACAAGGCACTGCAAACGGATCACCCCGCACAATTCTTCAAGGTATTGCACGGCTGCGGCGCACTGGCCATTTTGTTTCCCGCCATTGAAGGACTCTATGACGACGGCACGGATGCCCATGGCGAGCAGGAACCGGCCTTGTACCCCCTATTTAATCGTGTGCAGGAACAACACAGCCCGGAAGTGCGCTTTGCCATACTGGCGCGGGCACTGGCACGATCCCTGGGTGCTCATGCTGCCGCGACAGCAATAGAAGCGATATGCCAGACCTACAAGGTCCCCAATGATTTTCGGGAACTGGCCATCCTTACAGCGACCCAGGCAGATGCCATTGATACCCTGTTGATAAAGACACCAACGGAGATTCTCGAATTACTGGAAAACTGCGACGCCTTCCGCCGCCCCGAACGCTTGCACCAGGCCCTGCTCGCCTGTGAAGCCATACAGGAAGCAGCCTACCCACAGGCACAATGGCTGGAAAACTACCGGCAAGCCGCCCTGGCGGTAGAAGCCGCACCGTTAGCGAAGCAGGGATTAAAAGGAAAGGCCATTGCCCAGCGTTTGCGCAGCCTGCGCATCGAAGCCATCGAA
>CBDUNQ010000528.1:0-2157 GCA_965368625.1 uncultured Gammaproteobacteria bacterium | reverse complement strand
AGACTAAGCCGTGGGACGCCGCTTGGTCAATGACCAAAGCGGCTCGGAGGACGTGCAGCAGTATATTAAGAAACGCGCTAGTAAAGCCTTGTGTCGGGTGAAGGTTTGAGTGACCGTTTGCTGCAAGGAAGCAGCAGCCGAGCCTACAGGGATGTATCCACGGCGTGTCACTGAAAGCTTTACCCGGCAGGTGGCATTGGAAAGGTGAGGCTTTATTGATGATTTCCTTAATCATTCGCGGAACCGACGATGCCGGTTCACCACCCACTTCCGGCGGGCAGCCGAACGCCACGCGAAACAAACCGGCGGAATTCTACCCATAAAGTATCCGTAACATCCGGAAATATCGCGCCATTTTGCACTTCGAGCCCCATAGCCTGATGTTTTCAGGTGTCATTGCCGATACACGCTCGGCGTGGCATCGCGCTTGCGCTCAGTCTTACACGGCAATATGAGGCATTATCATTCTGTCCCATATGGTCGAATCCCTTGGTCCCACCGGAGAGTGGGTACTTCGCGCCCACATGCCGAAGGGGGCGGATTCATTCGCTAAAGACAACCTAACCTGCATGTTGCACCAGCCGATCATGGGCCAAACACCGAAACCCGATGCAGCAGCTTCGAATCCTCTTTTTCCGGGGTTTTCTGCAGGGTACGGTTGGTGACCGGCCCATGATCTATCCGGGCCCTCGCTTGTCCAGGCATGCCTGCACTGGCTGTTCACTCAAGTCGTAGCGACGGCTATGCCGTTCGCTCCACAGCGGCGCCCAGCCGCACCTGTCCGGCGCGATCATCCCGGATACTGGTGCAACATGCAGGCTAAAGAAATGATGAGAAAGATGAAGAAACGGGTCGAGGAGTTTTACCAGCAGGAATTGAGCTACCAGGATTAAGAGGCCGGAATTGTATCGGATGTCTACGCCGTCAGCGGTGGTTGCGCGGAACAAGTCAACAGCCATGCTTAACCCCTGGATGTGGATCTGATCGTGATGGGGACCCATACCGCGTATTAGCTGCGGGCATGGCGTGCTCGGATCCACCGCACGCAAAACTACCCATATCAGCAAGCGGCCGGTACTGGCACTAGTGGTGCCGGGACAACGAAAGTAAATCGATGGGGCGGTGCAGACTCGAATGGCACTTAAATCGAAGTCCATTGGTTGGAAATGCTGCCATTCTCTGCGAAGCATGCCTTACGGCTAACTGCCTCCTGACTCTCCGAGCGTACAGGATTGGTGACAAGGTACACTAGTGGGTTGCTTGGCAAGTTCGTTCACTCTCAGAGCCCCACCCAGGGGCCAAGACTAGGAGCATTCGCCGCGCCCTGCGGGAAGCCCTCCTTCGAAGAGGGCTTCCCGCAGGCACATCATCAACGTCGCACGAACTCAGGCCCAAAGAAAAGATTGGGAAGGAAGGTGGAGATCGCGGGTATGTAGGTAATAATAATCAGGAAAACCAACAGAATACTCAACCAGGGAAGTGCCGCCCTGATCACTTCCGTGAGCGACATCCCTGTGACGCCCGCTGTCACAAACAAGTTCAGACCCACTGGCGGTGTGATCATGCCGATCTCCATATTTACCACCATGATAATACCCAGATGGATGGGATCGATTCCCAACTCCATGGCGATCGGAAACAGAATCGGCGCCATGATCAGCAGAATGGCCGACGGCTCCATGAAGTTCCCCGCAATCAACAGCAGAATGTTTACCACAATCAGGAACGCCCAGGGCGCCAGCCCCCAGCCGATAATTGTCTCCGCGATCAACTGGGGTATACGCTCTGTGGTCAGCACGTGCGCGAACAGGAAGGCGTTGGCGATGATGAACATCAGCATGGTGGTTACCTTGGCGGCGTCCACCAGTACCTTGGGAATCTCTTTGATCTTGATATCACGATAAACGAAGACCGCAATGAAACCGGCGTATACCGCAGAAACCGCCGCGGCCTCAGTGGGCGTGAAGATACCACCGTAGATGCCGCCCATGATGATGATGATGAGAAACAGTCCCCAGGATGCGGTCGTAGCCGATTTTCTGAGCGCTGTCCAGCCGGCGAAGGGTTCTGCAGGTAGGTTCCGTCTGCGGGCAGCGACATAGATTGCCACCATAAGCAACAGCCCCATGAGCATTCCCGGAATCACGCCTGCCATAA
>CBDUNQ010000527.1:0-2158 GCA_965368625.1 uncultured Gammaproteobacteria bacterium | reverse complement strand
TCGTGCTGCTGGCGCTCCTGTTCACGCCGCACCATCTCTCCGGCCAGGGCCAGATAGGCAATGGATCCGCGTGAAGCATGGTCATATTTGAGGATCGGCAAGCCATGACTGGGGGCTTCGGCCAGGCGCACGTTGCGGGGAATGATGGTGCGATACACCTTGTCGCCAAAGTGCTCCAGTAATTGCTCGGATACCTGGGTGGCCAGGCGGTTACGGGCATCGAACATGGTGCGCAGCAAGCCTTCGATTTCCAGTTCGGGATTGATGGCTTCACGAATCTGCTGCACGGTTTCCATGAGTGCCGACAAACCTTCCAGGGCATAGTATTCACACTGAATGGGGATCAGCACTCCCTGGGCCGCCGTCAGCGCATTGATGGTGAGCAGGTTGAGGGTGGGCGGGCAATCAATGAGGATATAGTCGAAGTCGGAACGGATGGCTTCCAGGGCATCACGCAAGCGTCCCTCTCTGCCTTCCACCTCCATGAGTTCCACTTCCGCCGCCGTCAGGTCCGCGTTACTGGGAATCAGGTGGTAACCCGCCTCTTCCGCTGGGCGCATGACCTGGTCCAGGGGGGCATGCCCCAGCAACAGATCGTAGCCCGAGTGTTCCACCTCATGCTTATCGATCCCACTGCCCATGGTGGCATTGCCCTGGGGATCCAGATCCACCAGCAATACGCGCCGACGGGTACCGGCCAGGGAAGCGGCCAGATTGACCGAGGTGGTGGTTTTACCCACGCCGCCTTTTTGATTGGTGATGGCGACAATGCGGCTCACGATGCACCTCCGTCGGCCTGAATGATCACCAGATGGCGTTCCGCATCCAGTTGCGGCACCGACAGAGGAATGATTTCAGACTGGATACCGGTTTCCTTGAGGGCATCCATTTCCGCCAGGGGGTAGACCCCTTTCATGGCCAGCAGACGACCACCGGGCTGCAGCAGGCGACTGGCCTGTTGGTGCATTTCCAGCAGAGAGGAGTAGGCGCGGCTGATCACCACATCAAATAAAGGTGTGGGCTTGTAGTCTTCCACCCGCACCTGCTCCACCTTCACATTGGGCAGGTCCAGCTCGCCCAGGGCCTGGCGCACGAAGCGGATTTTCTTGTTATTGCTGTCCAGCAATACAAACTCGCTATCGGGGCAGGCAAAGGCCAGGGGAATACCAGGCAAGCCAGCGCCGGTACCCACGTCCAGTACCCGCTTGGCCTGTAGATGGGGTACCACCGCCAGGGAATCAAGAATATGCCGGGTGATGATGTCATCGGGCTTACGCACCGAAGTCAGGTTATAGACCCGGTTCCATTTAATCAGCATCTGCACATATTGCAGCAGCTGTTCCTGGGCGTCTTCCGAAATCTCGAGTGACAGGGCCTGCAGGCCGGTTTGCAGTCGCGCTTGTGGGCTCATAGGCGGCAATCTATGCACGTCTGTGAATAGATGCAAGCACAGCTGGAAAATTGGTTGCTCACTATTATGATGTAACACCGTCAGGCCGGTATGCGACCCGCTGTGTCCTCCCCTGTTGTCTGACTTTTGCGATTTTGTTTTTTCAAATACACCAACACGATGGATATGGCTGCCGGGGTAATTCCGGGTATCCGCGCTGCCTGACCCACCGTTTCCGGGCGGGCCTGTTGTAATTTCTCACGCACTTCCGCAGAAAGCCCCGTCACCACACTATAGTCGAAATCCGCCGGCAGGGCCTGATGCTCGTGACGGCGCTGGCGATCGATTTCCAACTGTTGCCGCTCAATATAGCCTGCATACTTGGCCTGTACTTCCACCTGCTCCGCCACCTGTGGATCATCCACACCGGGGCCGATGCCCTCAATGGCCATCAACTGTGCATAATCCAGCTCCGGCCGACGCAACAGTTCCGCCACCCGGTATTCCCGTTGCAATGGATTAGCCAACTGCACGGCCAGGGCCGTGGCCGCGGTATCTTCGGGCCGGATCAGGGTTTGCGCCAGGCGCTGCTGTTCCATATCTACGGCTCGTTGTTTGGCTTCAAAACGGCCCCAGCGTGCATCGTCCACGAGCCCCAGGGTGCGGCCCACGGGGGTGAGGCGCGCATCGGCATTGTCTTCCCGCAACAGCAGGCGGTATTCGGCGCGGCTGGTGAACATGCGATACGGTTCGCGCGTACCGCGAGTG
>CBDUNQ010000526.1:0-2161 GCA_965368625.1 uncultured Gammaproteobacteria bacterium | reverse complement strand
TCGAAAACCCCGATTTGTAATACCCTGTGTACCGCAACATGTTATGCGGCGAAGATGTAGAAGCGATACACCAAAAATCGAAGAGCCATGTAAGGGAAATAGGTATATTAGAGAAAACTGGTTTCTGACCCGGGTTTTTCGGCGCCCTCACCCCTTCCTCAACCAGCGCCGCACCTCAGCCGTATGGCGGCGGCTCACTTCCAGTTTATCCTCGATGCCCTGCAGGCGAATGAGGCATTGGCCTTCGGCGCTTTTTTCCACGCCCTGAATATGGGCCACGGCTACCAGGGCGTTGCGGTGGATGCGTAGAAAGCGTTCCCCGAATTCCTGTTCCAGGGATTTCAAGGGTTCTTCAATGAGCATTTGTTGTTCGGCATCGCGCACGGTCACGTATTTGTTATCGGCCTGGAAGTAGCGAATGGTTTCAATGGGCATGATGTGCAGATTGCCGCGCAACTGTGCACAGATGTGACTGCGCGCTGCCGTTTCATCGGTTGCCTGCGCCAGGGCACCCAGTTGTGCGCGGGTCAAGCGGCTGGCTTTTTCCAGGGCGCTGGCCACCCGTTGTGGGCGCGCGGGTTTCAGCAGGTAGTCCACGGCCTGGGCTTCAAAGGCTTGCAGGGCATGTTCTTCATAGGCGGTGGTAAAGATCACCGCCGGGGGTTCGGGCAGTGCCGCCAGGTGGCGCGCGGCTTCCAGGCCATCCATGACCGGCATGCGGATATCGAGAAACACCACATCGGGTTGCAGGGATTGCACCTGTTGCAGGGCATCGCGGCCATTGCCTGCGGTGCCGCAAACGTCCATGTCGGGCATGTCGGCAATGATTTGCTGCAGACGCTCGCGTGCCAGGGCTTCGTCATCGACGATCAGGCATTTCATGGGGTGGTTTCCCAGGGGAAATACAATTCCACGCAAAACTGGCCATCTTCCTGGGTGATTTCCAACCCGGCTTCTTCGCCATAGGCCAGCTCCAGGCGCTGTCGAATATTATCCAGCGCAATCTGATTACCCGCATGTGGGTTCCGGGTTTGATTCGGGAGTGGATTGCTCACCAGCATGTGCACCTGTTGTTCCCGGTTTTCCAGTTGAATTTTGATGGTACCCCCGGCGGGCAATGGCTCAATGCCATGGTAAATGGCATTTTCCACCAGGGGTTGCAGGATCAGGGAAGGGATGAGCTGGGTCAGTGGCTGCTCCGGAATCTGCCAGTCTACCTGCAGGCGATCACCCAGGCGCAGGGCTTCCAGTTGAATGTACTGGCGGGTGATTTCCAGTTCTTCTTCGAGACGTACACGCTCGCGGGCATCGCTCAGGGTGGCGCGAAACAGGTCGGCCAAATCCTGCACCGCTTCTTCCGCATCCTGGGGGCGGCTGCGGATCAGGGCGGCAATGGTATTCAGGCTGTTGAAAAGAAAGTGAGGCCGAATGCGCGCACGCAGGGCTTGTAGTCGCGCCAGGGCTTCCGCCAGTACTTGCTGTTTCCACTGATGCTGGATAAACAGATAGCGCAACACCAGGGCATGAATGATGGCCCCCACACAAAGGTTACGCAGTACGAAATCAAAGTGCCCGCTGCTTGGCAGCATGGGCATCAGGCCTCCGGGGGTAAGGGCCCGGTAGGCCAGATCACTGAGCACCAGCGTCACCAGCAACAACAACAGGTAGCTGATCAGGGCAGCCGCCAGGTGACTCAGCCGGGGTAATAAACGGCGCAAACCGCAAAGCACTGCGGCACTGGTGAGGGCCACCCATTGTATAAAGAGAGACACCAGTCCCAGATGGGTCCAGGGGTCATCGTGGGGGGCGCTGGCCAGCACCAGGATAAAGGCCAGTAATTCAGCCATGAGCACGACGCCGAACACCAGGCGAATATCGCAGAAATCGGGTAGGAAAGGGGTATCCGCCGGGGCGGCTACAGGTCGTGAAAAGCGCTGCTTGAAATTCATGGCCTCAGTGTCGAACGGATTGATGCATAGCGCAAGCCTTGCGGTGGTGATGGACCTGTCGCCGCGCGTTATTTGTCTTCACCGGAAGAGACCGGACAGGGTGGTTCGGTTTGCTGTGGTGGAGGTCTTGGTACCGGTAGGAGCGAGCGCAACTCGCGAACGGGAGTGGCATGGTAGACAGGGTTGCCTGCCCGGTTCGCCAGCTTCGCTGG
>CBDUNQ010000525.1:0-2170 GCA_965368625.1 uncultured Gammaproteobacteria bacterium | reverse complement strand
CCGAGATGACACGAGCGGGAGAGGCCGATGATATCGCTGACCTCTCCGGTTAGAACCCGGGCGCACGACTGGCCCGCGGGGGCCAAGCTGGCGGGGCTGTGCCTCGCGACGCTGGGGCTTTTCTTCAGTGCCGATCCCCTGGTGCATCTGGTGCGCAATGCGGTGGATCATGGCATTGAAAGCCCGGAAGATCGTGTGGCCGCAGGGAAGCCACGTGCCGGTACGGTAGTACTGGCCGCACAGCAGGAAGGGGATCACATTCTGCTGTCCATCGATGATGATGGTAAAGGCATGGATGCCGATGTGTTGCGACAGATTGCCGTAGACAAGGGCCTCATGGATGCCGAGGCGGCGGCCCGTCTGGACGATATCGAAGCCTACAATCTCATTTTTGCGCCCGGCTTTTCCACCAAGAAAGAAATCTCCGACGTTTCCGGTCGTGGCGTCGGTATGGATGTGGTCAAAACGCGCATTGGACAACTCAATGGCACGGTGGAAATCGATTCCACCAAGGGTAAAGGCAGTCGCCTGAGTATTCGTGTGCCGCTGACTCTGGCCATTATGCCTACCCTGATGGTGGTACTGGGTAATCAACCCTTTGCCTTGCCTCTGGGCAGTGTCAGTGAAATCTTCAATCTGGATCTGAATCGCACCAACGTGGTGGATGGCCAGTTGGTGGTGATGGTACGGGAAAAGGCCCTGCCTCTGTTCTACCTGCGTAAATGGCTGGTGAAGGACCATAATGCACCCAAACCCGAAGGCCCCGGGCATGTGGTGGTGGTGCATGTGGGCAATACCAAGGTAGGTTTTGTGGTGGAGCAACTCATCGGTCAGGAAGAGGTGGTAATCAAGCCCCTGGGTGCCCTGTTACAGGGCCTGGCAGGATTTGCCGGGGCCACCATTACCGGAGACGGGCGGATTGCCCTGATCCTTGATGTGCCCAGCCTGATGAAATCCTATGTACGATAAAAAATACCGCTCTTGGGGCATTTGCGCCATGTCATGTCACACGGACTCAATTTGCCAGCCCGGCGACCGCTAACCTTGGCAAGGGGGGCGATGGTGTTCGTAAAAGGGTGTATCAACGGCAAAAATGATGACCATCATAAAGCGTTTTCAATCACATAAGTCGCATTTCATGCCAATACCCTCACACTATTGCTGTTTCATCGTATTTCGCACATACAGCTGAGTAGACAGGTTTACCATGGCCGTTACGGTGTTGGTAGTTGATGATTCAAGCTTTTTCCGCAAGCGAATTGTAGAAATTCTGGAAGCCGATCCCGGCATTCGTGTGGTGGGTACCGCAGCGGATGGCCGCGAAGCCATTCGCCAGGTTTCCCTGCTGAAGCCGGATGTGGTGACGATGGATATCGAGATGCCGGTCATGGATGGGATCACTGCGGTGAAACGCATCATGGCCATACGACCCACACCGGTACTGATGTTTTCTTCACTCAGTTATGAAGGTGCACAATCCACCCTGGATGCACTGGAAGCCGGGGCACTGGATTTTCTTCCCAAACGGTTTGACGATATTACCAAGGACCGTGAGCAGGCGAAGATCATGTTGCGCGGGCGGGTGCGACAGCTGGGTGGTCGACGCCTTGAGCGTCCCACAGCGGCGACCTCACGATCCACACAGACGGCTACTGCATCACCCACCACGCGCCGCGTGGTGACGCGTGAAGAAACACCCGGGCGCATGGCACAGGCGCAACTGGTGGCCATTGCCAGTTCCACCGGGGGTCCGGTAGCCCTGCAACAGGTATTAACGCGATTACCGGGAAACTTTCCACTTCCGATTTTACTGGTACAGCACATGCCGGCCAGTTTCACCCCCGCCTTTGCCGCACGTCTGGATCAGCAGTGCGCAATAACCGTCAAGGAAGCGGAGCAGGGGGACCTGGTGAAACCGGGGTGTGCCTACCTGGCTCCGGGTGGGCGTCAGATGAAATTGATTCAACGCGCCGGCCAGGTAACCCTGCAGATCGAGGATGGCAACCCGGCCCTGCACTACAAGCCTTGTGCGGATATTACCTTCGCCTCGGTTGCAGAAGTGTACGGCGGTCGTGTGCAGGCTGTGGTGCTTACCGGCATGGGTGCCGATGGACGCGAAGGTTGTCGCGCGCTGAAAAAGGCAGGGGCATCCATCTGGGCCCAGGAAGAA
>CBDUNQ010000524.1:0-2179 GCA_965368625.1 uncultured Gammaproteobacteria bacterium | reverse complement strand
GGTGGTGGTGATCACCACCGGATCCTCGCTGCCACTATAGGTGAGGCGCGGTGACGTTACGGTCGTGGTGGTGCCACCCCCGCCGCCACAGGCCATCAGCATACTGCTGACCAGGGTGGGAATCAGAAATCTACGCGCGTCAGTAAGTGGATTGAACATGAAAGAAACCCTCCCCAAGGTAATGATTGATTACAGCCACTATCATAAAATTATCGACGGCCCCGTGTTTTATGGGCATCCCGGATTATAATTGTTGTTCGCAATAAAACAACGACGCCGTGGTTGTTATCGTCGGATTTCCTCACAAAGCTTGACGGAGAACCTGAAAATGTCTTATGGGTCAAGGCGGTCTGCATTTCCAGCGCCACGGCGGTGACGGTGATTGGTTGTATTGAATACCTTATTCTTTCGGCCCAAGGCAGGCGAATTAAAAATAGCGCGCCAATTCCACTAACAGATGATCGTCGTTACCAAAGGAGTACAGGGGATCGGTAACGGGGTGCTGACTCCATATGCGCATTTCAGCGCTGAGTTTCCAGGCATTGCCCAGGCGGCGGCTGGCTTCGATATTGAAGAGATGTCCATCCTGGCGGCGATCAAAGAAAACGCCCGCCAGTATTTCCGTACTTTGCACATCATTGAATACCCAGCGGGCACCCACAAAGAGGTCATCTTCAAACGGCGTACTCGCCCCCTCTCCCCGGTCATCAAAGGAATATTCCAGCAACAGCCCCAGATCATGGGCGCTGTCGGCAATGCCTACCAGGGTGAATTCAAAACCACCTGTGGCAGCGGTATAGGTATCCTGTCTGCTTTCCCGTCGAATGGCTTCCAGCTTCCATAGCCAATCGCCTTTGGTGGCCTGTAGCGCAAGCCCGGTTTGATGAATGATTTCATAGCGGGGCAGCAATACCGGATTGCCAGTGTCATCCATGCCTGGAAGCAATACCGGATCACGGCTGGTTCCATAAAAGTGGGATACACCCCAATCCCAGTCTCCTGCGCTATGACTCCAGCGAATGGCAGCATCCAGGTGTTTATCTTCCCGTGAAGATTCATATTGCACCTGATCGGTGTCCACCACCAGGGCGGTACGCAAACGCCCTTTTACCCCGGGAAAGGTGCGCTCACGAAAGCCGGGCAGGAAAAACAGATCCAGGGTCCCCCAGTTCTGTATCCAGGCAAAATTGACCATGGGCTGCCCGAGCTTGTCTTCGCCATCGATGTTTTCCACCAGGTCGGTCTGGTTGATGATATCCACCAGGTGCTGGGATTCGGTAACCCCCCAGTACACCTTGCGAATACCCATACGTAATTCCCAGTCACGACTGGCACGGGTCCAGCTCAGTTCGCGAATATCGGCGTGACTGCGTTCCGGATCACGGTTGTCGGCACGGACAAAGGGCACAAACAAAAAGCTCTGATCGCCATCATCCCAGCTATGGTAGTACTCGGGTTGAAAGGAAAAGGCCAGGGAGCTGGCCTGTTGCCCGGAATAGGCAGGCGACTGGCTGAAACCGCGCATTTCCAGGGCAATGTTGCCCGACCATTCACCGGCAATGGCCGGTGGCACTGCTCCGGCAACACCGAGCAACAGGAATACAGCCCAGCGCATCAACGGGCCCGTTTCAGGCTGTTTTGATCAAAGTCACGTTCCGTCAAACCGGTGCGGAAGGCATATTCATCCCAGATGAGCTGGGTGCTCTTGCCGGTTTGATGATTCTGCATGAAATATTCACGGGCCCGCCAGTATTGATCCAGGTATTGTTTATATCCGGAGAATTGCAGCGTTTTCAACAGAGCATTCTTGCGATCGTAATAAACGATCTTGTGGGGAATGTATTTCTCCTGGTCCATCCATACCACTTGACGGGTATAGCCGGAATTTTCATCCACGGGATAACGTTCCATGACAAAGCACTGGGCGTCATTACAGGCTTCATCACGCAGATATTTATAAGTGTATTTACCCACTTCATTGGAAGAAATGTCTTCATAGGCGAATTCGCTTCCCATAAATGGTCCGGATTTATTTTTCGAGGAAATCCGTTTTACCCGTTTCAGGGCCGGGAGATATAACCATTGGTCATCGGGGCCGGTTTCATGGGTGAAGGTGAGAAACGCCGTACCTTTTACATCCAGTGGCTGATCGAAGATGGTCAGACCCTTGTCACCATCG
>CBDUNQ010000523.1:0-2183 GCA_965368625.1 uncultured Gammaproteobacteria bacterium | reverse complement strand
AGCAATGTCAGCAATGGGTTGCGCGAATCAAGGCGCGGCCCTACCTGTATACGGCGCAGGAGCAAGTATCTTTTTCCACGGCACCGGTGCTTGCCGGTGGTGATGCCATACATCCACGGCAAGTTCTATTGCGCAGCTACCTGGTGGCCAGTGAAGACTCGTATATGGTGAGGCCCGGTGGCCTGACTCGGGTTTCCCAGCGGGATGACAGCCCGATTATTACCGGCCAGCAGGGAGGCGCCAGCAAGGATACCTGGGTATTGGCCTCGGAACCGGAAAAACAGGAAACCCTGATTGTGCCACCGCCCCAGGTGGCTGCGGCTGCCCGCCTGGGTGGCGATGTGCCCAGCCGGGTTGCCGACAACCTGTTCTGGCTCGGCCGTTATGCGGAACGGGCAGAAGGCATTGTGCGCCTGGTGCGGGTGATACAGTTGCATCTCGCGGACAGCCCCTCGGCTATGAATGCAAGCCTGCCCGGCTATACCCTGCGAAACCTCTTGTGTGCAGTTTCCCATTGCACGGGGCTCTATCCGGGATTCATCGGGGAAGATGCCGAAGAGAAGCTTACAAGGCCGGAACCCGAGTTACTGTCCATGATCACCGATGGTGATCGTTCCGGAAGTCTGGCGCAAACCCTGGCATCGCTGTTGATTGCCGCCAGGACCGTGCGCGACCGTCTGTCTCTCGACACCTTGCGGGTGATCAACGATATCGATGTGGAACTATCCAGGCTGCAAGATGGAACCGTGCACACCCTGAGTGATACAGATGATGAACTGGATAATCTGATTACCGCATTGGTGGGGCTCAGTGGTCTGGTCAATGAAAATATGACCCATGAGCAGGGCTGGCGCTTCCTTGAGATGGGTCGAAGAATGGAGCGTGCACTGCATACCTCCACCCTGTTACGGGCCACTATGGTTCCGGTAGGGCAGCAGGCAGACGAGCAACAATTGCTGGAATCCATACTCAGTACCATTGACAGCCTGATGACCTACAAGCGTAATTTTTCCCGTGGCCTTGATTTGCCCTCCCTGCTGGAATTGGTGTTGATGGATGAAATGAATCCCCGCTCCATAGCCTATCAGTTGGTGCGTATTCAGCAGCATGCCGTGTATTTACCCGGAGACCGTAACCAGTCGCAACTGACATCCGAGGAGCGATTGATCCTGGAAATGATCACCCGTATGCGGCTGGCGGACCTTGAAAGCCTGTCTGCCTATGAGCAAGGCAGCTTCCTCCGTACACAGCTCGATGGTTTGCTGGGCGGCATGCAGCAACAGATCTTCCAGCTTACGCAAATACTGACCACCAGTTACTTCCAGAGGGATGAGCAGATCCATCAATTGGTGCGTATGCGCCATGGGAGTGGATCATGAAGTACAGAGTTATCCACAAGACGCACTACACCTACAGTAAATCCGTCAGCGCCTGTTACAATATTGCTCATCTGATGCCACGCAGTCATGGGGCACAGACCTGCCTTTCTTCCTATGTGGAAGTGGACCCCATTCCGGCAACCTTGCGGGAATACCCGGATTTCTTCGGCAATCGCCAGACCTTTTTCAATTTGCAACAGATGCATGAATCGCTGACAGTCACGGCTACCAGTGAAGTGGAAATCAACCCCTATGGTAACCTGCTGGATGGCGCCTATTCGATTCCCTGGAACGATATCCACCCATACCTGATACAAAGCACCGGTGCTGAAGATCTCAAAGCGCGCTACTTCATGCTGGAATCAAGCTATATACAGATTGATGAAGACGTACGTGCCTATGCCGGACAATCTTTCAGTGAGGGGAGGCCGGTGGTGGATGCCGTTCATGATCTTATGGCGCGTATCCACCATGATTTCACGTATGACCCGCATTTCACCACCATTGCAACGCCGTTGACCGAGGTATTGGCGCACCGTAAGGGCGTATGCCAGGACTTTGCCCACCTGGCCATCGCCTGCATTATTTCCCAGCGGGTTCCCGCACGTTATGTGAGCGGCTACCTGGAAACGATGCCGCCGCCCGGTGTGGAAAAGCTGCAAGGTGCCGATGCCTCACATGCCTGGTTTTCCGTGTATGTACCTCAATTGGGCTGGGTGGATTTTGATCCCACCAATAATCAGGTACCTATCGACCGCCATATCACCACGGCCTGGGGCAGGGATTACAGTGATGTTACACCCC
>CBDUNQ010000522.1:0-2188 GCA_965368625.1 uncultured Gammaproteobacteria bacterium | reverse complement strand
CCGGGAGCGACTGTATCTGATGCGCCAGGTGCGCCTGGCGCAGGGTAAGAACATCGACCGGGTCCAGCGACTGGTGCTGGTTGAGGGTATGACGGCGGAACAACGGCGCGTGTTGCACGAGGCGTACCCGGGGCTGGTCATTGCCCATGCCAGTCGCACGGAACTTCTGGGCTTGCGGCAACAGTTTGAACACCACCCGGGTGTGGCGTTGAAGCAGGATGAACTGTTTCTGGTGGATCCCATGGGGAACCTGATGATGCGCTACGATCTGGAGGTGACGCCCAAGGGAATGATTCGCGATCTTGAGCGTTTATTGAAAATTTCATACGTGGGTTGACCGATAGAGATTACGGAACTCGGGGGTTTTGATGTCAGAGCAAATTCGCACATTTTCACTGCTGGAGCTGATGGCGGAGCGTGCCCGTGATTACCTGGCCGTTTGCAAGCTCAAGGTGGTGGCGCTGATTGTATTTACCGCGCTGGTGGGCATGTTTCTGGCGGCCCCCGGGCTGGTGCCCCTGGATGTCCTGTTTTTCGGTACCCTGGGTATCGGCATGGCTGCGGCTTCCGCCGCGGCCATCAATCACGTGGTGGACCAGCACATTGATGCCCGTATGGCGCGCACCTGTCGCCGCCCCGTGGCCAATGGCCAGTTGAGTGGGCGTAACTGCCTGATTTTCGCCTTGGCCACCGGTGCCATTGCCATGGCCATTCTCATGGGGTTTGTGAATGCACTGACTGCCGGGCTGACCTTTGCCTCCCTCATCGGTTATGCCGTCATCTACACCCTGTACCTGAAACGGGCCACACCGCAGAACATCGTCATTGGAGGAGCCGCCGGGGCCGCGCCGCCGGTGCTGGGCTGGACGGCCGTCACCGGGCAGGTGGATCCCCATGCCCTGCTACTGTTTCTGATCATCTTCACCTGGACACCGCCCCATTTCTGGGCCCTGGCCATTCACCGGCGCAAGGAATATGCCAGCGTGGATATACCCATGCTGCCAGTCACTCATGGTATCCAATTGACTCGCTTACATATTTTGCTCTACACCGTGCTTTTGCTCATCGTCACGGTACTGCCCTATCTAACCCAAATGAGTGGCCCGGTATATCTGGTCGGTGCCCTGGCCCTGGGGTTCGGCTTCCTGCGCCATGCCTGGATTCTGATGCGCGATGAGGGGCATGCCATGAAAACCTTTGGCTATTCCATCGTCTACCTCATGGCCTTGTTCGCCTTTTTGCTGGTGGATCACTACATTCCCCTGCTGGGGCGCCTGCTGATTTCCTGAGTTCCTGTCACTTTCCCTATCCGCCTGATGTCGCTGGTAAATGCGGTGGCGGCTGTGCCGTACTGAACTACACTTCCCTCATCTGTGACTCATCCGGCCGTGGCGGAGTGTCGTGGATTTGCGTCGTTACGTTCGTTATATTAGAATGTCCTGATATTTTTGTTCCGAAATTCGGGCCCGGCATTTCTGCTGGGTTCCGCCGTTATTGAGGCAGGATAAATGGCACACAGTAGCGTGAGCACTGCGCAGGAATACAATTACGAAATCATTCGTAAGTTTTCCATTATGGCGCTCATCTGGGGATTGTTGGGCATGAGCGCGGGCTTGTATATCGCCCTGGAGCTGGCTTATCCCTTTCTGAATTTTGACATTCCGGAAATCACCTTTGGGCGCTTGCGTCCGGTGCATACCACGCTGCTGATTTTCGGCTTTGGCGGTAGCGCCCTGTTTGCCACCTCGTATTATGTGGTACAGCGTACCTGTCAGACCCGCCTCTACAGTGACTTCCTGGCCAATATCACCTTCTGGGGCTGGCAAGCCATCATCTTCCTGGGTGCCCTGAGCTACATGTTCGGCATCACCCAGTCCCGCGAATATGCGGAATTCGAATGGCCGCTGGACATTGCCATCACCGTAGTCTGGGTGTGCTACGCCTTCCTCTATATCATGACCCTGCGGCGCCGCTCCCAGCCCCATATCTATGTGGCCAACTGGTTCTATATTGCCTTCATCCTGGTTACGGCGATCCTGCATACCTTCAATAATCTCGCCGTGCCCGTGGGCCTGTTCAGCCTCAAGTCCTATAGCCTGTTTTCCGGTGTGCAGGATGCCATGACCCAGTGGTGGTATGGGCACAATGCCGTAGGTTTCTTCCTTACGGCGGCTTTCCTGGGCATGAT
>CBDUNQ010000521.1:0-2195 GCA_965368625.1 uncultured Gammaproteobacteria bacterium | reverse complement strand
CGTGGTGGAAGCCGTTCCGCTCAAGTCCGATGCCCAGCCCAGCTACGATGAACGCACCATCGCCCTGTCCCAGGGCACCAAGGGTATTTTTGCAGCCCTGGGTCTGTGGGATGACCTGCGCCCCGGCGTCACGCCCATCCATACCATTCATACCTCGGACCGGGGTCATTTCGGTTTCACCCGGCTGCACCGGGAAGAAGAAGGAGTGGAAGCCCTGGGCTATGTGGCGCCGGCGCGGGTACTGGGGGCGGTGCTGGGTCCGCGCCTGGAGAAAACCCCCGGGGTGGATCTGTATTGTCCGGCCCGGCTGACAGCCTTCACTTCGCACCCGGAGGTGGTGGAGGTTGAGCTGGAGAGGGAAGGTCAGTCACTGGTGTTGCAGGCCAAGCTGCTGGTGGCGGCCGATGGTACCCAGTCCGTGGTGCGTGAAAGCCTGCAGATTCCCACGGTCAGTTGGACCTATGGGCAAACCGCTCTCATCGCCAATATCAGCACCCAGTTGCCCCATCAGCATGTGGCCTATGAACGTTTTACCGATACCGGCCCCCTGGCCCTGTTGCCCATGAGTGAGTCGCGCTGCTCCCTGGTCTGGACCCTGCAGAATGCCGAGGTGGAAGCGGTGATGGCCCTCTCGGATCAGGATTTCCTGGCGCGTCTGCAGGAACGTTTCGGCTATCGGCTGGGGCGCCTGGAACGGGTGGGTGTGCGTCAAGCCTATCCGCTCGCCCTGGTGCGGGCGCGGGATTCCATTGCCGCGCGGGTGGCGCTCATTGGCAATGCCGCCCATACCCTGCACCCCATCGCCGGGCAGGGCTTCAACCTTGGCTTGCGCGATGTGGCGGCCCTGGCGGAATTACTGGTGGATGCCCATGGGCAAGGCGAGGATCCAGGCAGCGCGGAGGTATTGCAACAATATGCGAACTGGCGTGCGGCGGATCACCGCCGGGTGATTGCCTTTACCGATGGTCTGGCGCGGCTGTTTGTGAATCCCCTACCCCTGGTGGCCTGTATGCGTGATCTGGGCATGCTGGCCCTGGATGTGGTGCCGCCCGCCAAACGCCTGTTTGGCCGACTGACCATGGGGCGTGCCGGTCGCTTGCCGCGTCTGGCCCGGGGGCTGCCACTATGAGCACCTATGATCTGGTCATTATCGGTGGCAGCCTGGCCTGTGCCCTGGCGGACCGTGGCTTGCGTATCGCCGTGGTGGAATCCCGGGAACCCGAGTGGTCATGGCCGGAAAACAGCGTGGACCTGCGGGTGTTTGCCATTACCCGTGCATCACAACGGATTTTCCAACAGCTCGGCGTGTGGAATGCCATGCAGGCCCAGGGAGTGAGCCCCTTTCAATGCATGCGCGTCTGGGATGCCGGTGGTCAGGGTGAAATCGGTTTTGATTGTGCCGACATCGGCGAGCCTTCCCTGGGGCACATTATTGAAAGCCGGGTGATACAAAAGGCCCTGGTGGATCATCTGCAGACCCTGGAGGCGGTGCACTGGATTGCGCCGGCGGCCTTGGCTTCCCTGCAATTGCCCAGTCAGGCGGAAGACCTGGCCGAGATCACCCTGGAAGATGGCCGCGTGTTACATGCCCGCCTGGTGGTGGGTGCCGATGGTGCCGAATCCCGCGTGCGGGAATTGGCCGGCATTGGCTTGAGCCGCCGCGAATACCGGCAACAGGGCCTGGTGGCCGTGGTGCGTACCGAGCAAGATCACCAGCAGACCGCTTGGCAGCGGTTTCTACCCACCGGCCCTCTGGCCTTTTTACCCTTGCGTGATGGGCGTTGTTCCATTGTCTGGTCCACCGATGATGCCCAGGCCCAGGCCCTGCTGGCCCTGGAAGAAGAAGCGTTTCGCGACGCTTTGGGCAATGCCTTTGCCCATCGCCTGGGAAATATTCTCAGCACCGGGGAGCGGGTGACCTTTCCCCTGATCCGGCGTCATGCCGAACGTTACATCGGCCCGCGCCTGGCCCTGGTGGGCGATGCCGCCCATACCATCCATCCATTGGCCGGGCAGGGGGTGAACCTGGGTCTGCTGGATGCCGCTGCCCTGGCGGAAACCCTGGAAGAGGCCCTGCAACGGGGTCGCGATCCGGGCGCCGAGCGTGTGTTGCGTGGCTATGAACGCGCGCGCAAGGGAGACAACCTGCTCATGATGAATGCCATGGATGGCTTCAAGCAGTTATTCGGCAATGA
>CBDUNQ010000520.1:0-2201 GCA_965368625.1 uncultured Gammaproteobacteria bacterium | reverse complement strand
ATCAGGATCAGCTTCACCCCCGCCAGCAGTGACACCCGGGTTTCCCCCAGCTGAAACGCCAGACCATCCATGAAGCTCAATATATCGGGTAGCCAACCCACCAGGTGCAAGGCAACCACAATCCAGGCACTGGTGCTGATGATGTTTTCCCAGGCCTTGACGGCAGGGCCGCTATGAAATCCCTTCCGCAGGATGTATACCACCACCCGAATCACCGCGAGAGAAATCATCAGGGGAATCGCGATGTCCAGGGCCCAGGTACGCATATCGAATTGCCGCAACACCCCCCTGGCCATCAACACCACCAGGAGCATACTGATGGGAAAGGCAATCCGCTGCATGGCATTGATGGTCATCTTGCGCATTCCCTGGGCAGAACCGCCAAGACGCCCCAGGCGACGATGAACCACCATGGCCGTGACGGCTGCCAGCACCAATACCAGCAACTGGGGAATAAGGGTTCGCGCTTCCACCTTGGTCATCAATTCCAATAGCTGCTGCCAATAGGTCATGAAGATTTCCATTACCGGCTCCTGTGTAACCGTTCCCGTTATTCCAATGTGTAAATCAGGTCCGCACCACTTTCCGCACCCGTCTCCGTCTGCAATATCCAGCGGCGGCTCATTTCATACCGTACGCGCAGCGTATTGATGGGTTCCAGCAGACCCACACTGTACTGCACATACAGGCGCGGCGACAGATATTTGCCCACCATGAGCGCGGCATCATCGGCACCGCCACCCAACTCCACTTCATCCAGACCGAAGGCATCACCAATCTGTGCCGCCAGTAAGCCGCCGCCACCCAGGCCGGCGGCGGCAGCGGCCTGTTTCAGACCGGCACTTTCCGCACCACTGGCCTGGTTCAATGGCCGGCCAAGCAACAGGTAGGAAAGGGTGTCGGATTCCGACATGGACGGGTCAGAATAAAACGAAAGATCGGGGTTGCGTAACTGCCCCGATACCCGCAGGCCCGCGGTCACTTCACCCACTTTACGCGCCGCCTTAACATCCAGGCCGGGATTATCCAGCAAGCTGTCGTTATAGAGCACACGTCCGGTTTCAATGGTCAGATCCTGGCCATAGGCCTTGTAGCGCCCCTCCCGAATCTCCAGTACACCACGTGCAGTGGTTAACCGTTCAGGCTCATCCTTAAGACGCAACTTACCATCGATATTGGCCTTGAGCCCGAACCCATCCACCTTTACATCCTTGCCCAGACGCAGCTCCAGATCGCTGTAGACCGCCCAGGCTGTCGCCGCCTCTTCACCTTCTCCGGCATCAATGCGCACCACATCACGGGATGGGGCTTCGGCACCACTGAAATCCTGTGGTCGTAGTCGCGCATAGGGCACTTCCAGCGTGCCTTGCAGATCCACCCTTCCCGACCTGGCCTTTACGTGCACGTCCGGGCTGATGCGCACACGGTATTCCGGAGTATCCAACACCCGGAACTGTTGCCCCTGAGCCTGCAACTGCACCTCCCAATCCTGTTCACGAGGCAATTCCACCACCCCGTTCAAACGCAGCTCGCTGTCTTTCCCCGATTGTAAGCGGCCATCCAGGGTAAGTCGCTCCGGAGTATCCAGACGCAACGCCAACTGGATATCCTCCAGACGCAAGCCCGGTCCGGGAAGCGTCACAGCACTGTCCTGCAACTGCAGTTGGCCCGCGTGTTCCAGCGCTGCCAGAGGACCCTGAGTATTCACCTGTAACCGCAGGGAACCGGACACTTCTTCCACCGCTTCCGTGAAGGCCTGAATAAAACCAAGCTCACGCACTTCGCCGGTAAGCACACCCTCCACCCTGGCCGCAGGCAGTAATGCCTCGGTTACGGTCCACGCCCCTCGCAGGTGATCTTCACCAGCCAACTGCAATTGCAGACTGAGCTCTGCGGTTTCCCCCTTGAGTTGACCGCGGAACGTGCCACCCCCATGGGTCAACCGCTCCAGCTCTCCACGACCGAAAATCACCTGCCCCGGCGTCAGGGTCACTGCCAGATTCGCCGACTGGGGCACGCCCTGCGGGTTCAGATCAGCCTGCACATCGGCTGCCAAGGTCCCCATCACCGCATGCCCGGGAGGCAACATCCCCTTCAGGGCTTCCAGGTCATAGTCCTGCAGATTGAGCTGGGCCTGCCAGCCTTTTTTCTGATCCCCGCCACCCTGCCGGCAACTATGGCTGAGCTCATCGATGCCATGG
>CBDUNQ010000519.1:0-2207 GCA_965368625.1 uncultured Gammaproteobacteria bacterium | reverse complement strand
GCGGGAGCGATGAGTCAGGGCAATACCCAGCCGGTGCGAGCCAGCATACGGGTCAATTCAATGAGTGGCAAACCGATCAGTGCGTTGGGGTCATCGCCCTCCAGGCGCTCAAACAGGGTTATGCCCAGGGCTTCGGATTTAAAGCTACCGGCACAGTGGTAAGGCGTTTCCATCTGCAGATAACGCTCGATCTGCTCCAGCGCCAAGTTGCGGAAATGCACCTTGAAGGGAACCATGGTCGTATCGGCTTTGTCTTTCAGCGCATCATACAGGCAGAGACCGGTATAAAAGGTAATGCACTTTCCCGACAGATCTTGTAGTTGCCGCCGTGCATTTTCATGGGTACCCGGCTTGCCGAGTATCTTCTGATCCACCACCGCCACCTGATCTGAGCCGATGATCAGTGCCTTAGGAAAGGCTACGGCAGCGGCCCGTGCCTTGGATTCCGAGAGACGACACACCAAATCAGGAGCTTTTTCTCCGGGGCGAGGTGTTTCATCCACTTCCGGAGAGAAGGTATCAAAAGGGATGCATAGCCGCTGCAATAATTCGCGACGAAAGGGGGATGTAGAGGCAAGCACAAGGGGAGGGTGTTGGTCATTCATGGGGTAAATTGTACTGGAAGTCTACAAGCTTCAACAATGGCGCTCTAGCGATGCAGGAATGAATCCATGCTGCCTGGCGATGGTTTCATGTTGTCCATGGGTGCTCAGTCATCGGTATCGCGAATCTCCATCAGGGTTTCATCGGGATTCACACTGTCACCCTTGCGGATATAAATCTTGTGAATAACACCGGAAACGGGTGCTTGCACTTCGGTTTCCATTTTCATTGCCTCGGTTACCAGCAGGGCATCTCCGGCTTGCACCCTGGCTCCTTCGTCCACCAGTACATCGATAATCGTGCCGGGCATGGAAGTGGTGACATGCCCGGGTTTCGTGGCCTTGGGGCGTTGGCTGCCCTTCGTGCTGGCAGGTTTCGCTGAATGTCCACCTTCTTCCGGCCCGATCTGGTCGAGGGTTTCCAATAGAATTTCTTCCGGGATTCCATCCACTGTGAGATAGAAGGGGCGGGTGTCCTGTGTATGGTGGCCAGTACCGGTCACCTTGATGTGGTAGGTTTCCCCATGAAGGCTGACCCGGAATTCCGTTGGGCGGGGGCTGTTACCCTCCGGACCGGTGCTCAAGGGTTCCAGTGGCTCACTCTGTAAGGTTCCCTCTTTACGCTGTTGCAGAAAATCCCTGCCGATCTCCGGAAACATGGCGTAACTCAATACATCCTCTTCGCATAAGGCGAGTTCGGAGATTTCAGTGCGCAAGCGGTCCATTTCCGCTGCCAGTAAATCAGCCGGCCGTTGATCGATTACTTCGGCATTACCGATGGCCTGTTGTTGCAGCCTGGCATCCACTTTGCCGGGCGCCTTTCCGTAGCGGCCCTGAAGATAGTGTTTCACTTCATTGGTGATGGTTTTGTATCGTCCTTCCGTTAACACATTCATTACCGCCTGGGTTCCCACAATCTGTGAGGTGGGAGTGACCAGTGGAGGATATCCCAGATCCTTGCGTACTCGTGAAATCTCCTCAAATACCTCTGCTACCCGGGAAAGTGAACCCTGCTCGCGCAATTGATTGTACAGATTGGATATCATGCCTCCCGGTACCTGGTATACCTGTACCCGGGTATCCAGGCCGGTCATTTCACTTTCAAACTGATGGTATTTCTTGCGGACTTCGCGAAAATAAAAACCGATTTCCTGGAGTTGGGTGAGATCCAGACCGGTATCGTACGGGGTGTCTTTCAGGGCAGCCACCATGCTTTCCGTGGGAGGGTGACTCGCGCCGCCCGAAATTGCACCGCAAAAGCCTTCTTCTCAGGAATCGATATGCCGGCAACCGTTTTCAATGGCCTTGAGCTGGCACATTTCCGCCACCCCGGCGGTGGCATGCATATGCAGATGCACTGGCACGGTAACCGCGGAGCACAAGCGGGCGAAGAGTTCTCCGCAGACCATGGGGGTGAGCAGGCCGGCCATGTCCTTTACCGCAATACTGTGCACACCCATTTGCTCCAGTTCACGGGCCTGCTGCACAAAAAGGTCGATGTTGTGTACCGGACTGGTGGTGTAACAGATGGTACCCTGGGCGTGTTTGCCGGCTTTATTAACGGCTTGAATCGAAGATTCCAGGTTGCGCAGGTCATTGAGCAGG
>CBDUNQ010000518.1:0-2210 GCA_965368625.1 uncultured Gammaproteobacteria bacterium | reverse complement strand
CCTGGAAGCGGCGGAGCGGTTTTATGTGGAACTCATGGGCATGGCCGTGGAATGGCGGCCCGATGCGGATAATGTCTACCTGACTTCCGGTAATGATAACCTCGCCCTGCACCGGGGAAGCGGGGATTATGCTCCGGGAGCGCATCAGCAACTGGACCACATCGGTTTTTTCATTGCCACGCCGGAAGAGGTGGATGCCTGGTACGCCTTTCTGGATGCGCACGGAGTGCAATCCAAATCCCCGCCCCGCACCCATCGGGATGGCGCGCGCAGTTTTTATTGCCTGGATCCCGAAGGGGTTTCGGTACAGATCATCTATCACCCCCCCATAGCCAAGGCGGATGCCGGTGGTCAGGCTGGCTTGGAGTAAGGGGAAGCGGTTGCCCCCCGGCGAATCGGGCGCTAGGATGAAATCATGAGTCACCGACACTACACCCCGCTTGATGAACTGGTCATGAACCTGGATCAAGCCATGCGCACCCTGGCGGGGCGGCCTCTGGTCACCGAGCGCCCCAACCCGGCGGCGTCCCGGGAAGAAGCCGCGCTGAACGATAGGCAGCGCGAAGAAGCCATCCGTTTGATGCGCATCAATCATGCCGGTGAAGTATCCGCTCAAGCCCTCTATCAGGGGCAAGCCCTTACCGCACGTCTGGCTACGGTGCGTGAGCGCATGGAACAGGCCGCACGGTAACAAAACGACCACCTGGACTGGTGTGAGCAACGGGTAAAGGAATTGGGTGGCCGCACCAGTCTGTTGAATCCCTTCTGGTATCTGGGGTCTTTTGTCATCGGTGCAACCGCCGGGGCGCTGGGGGACAAATGGAGCCTGGGGTTTGTGGCGGAAACCGAGCGCCAGGTAACGCAGCATCTGGAAGGACACCTGCAGCGCCTGGCCCCGGAAGATCATAAAAGCCGCGCCATCCTTGAACAGATGAAAGAGGATGAAATTCATCATGGTGAAACCGCCACGGCAGCCGGTGGTGCTTCGCTGCCGGCCCCGGTACGGGGGCTGATGCAACTCATGTCCAAGGTAATGACCGGAGCGACCTATCGTCTCTAGGGTTTGATTGCCGCAGACCAGTTACCCTGGCGCGCTTCCGGTTCCGGTGTGTCCCGGTTTCCGTAAGTCTCCCTCCTGCAGTGAATTCCTCCGGGCTTGCCCATGGCAGGCGTTACTGGTCTGCCGTTCCCTGTCCATATGATTGTGTCTTCAAGGAGCCTCTGTATCTGGCAATTGTCGCGCCAGCAGGGTAACGGGATGGATGATTTCCAGCGCCAGCCCCGCTTCCCGGGCACCATTGGCCAGATGCAGGGCGCACCCCAGGTTGGCGCTCACCAGGGTTTGCACGCCCATCGTCTGCAATCGCTCTATCAGGGGGGCCCGGATCTGTTGCGCCATTTCAGCCTGGGTCAGGAAGTAACTGCCCGCGGCGCCACAGCACCCCCCATCGGGATTGAGCGGGAGTAACTCCAGTTGGGGAATATGCTGCAACAGGGTGGCTACGGCGCTGTCTCCGCGTAAAGCGTGGCGCAGGGTGCAGGGGCTATGGAGCGCTACGCGGGCAGGCAGCGGATGCAGTGCCAGATCTTCGGGCCAGGGCTGCTTTGCCAGAAAGCCGGTGATATCTTCCGTGCGTTGGCCCAGGGCCCCGGCCGGGCTGTCGCCATAGAGTGCGGTGTACTGTTGCAAGTGTGCGCTACAACCGCTGGCAGTCACAAGCAGGGGATCTTCATCCCGTGCTGCAAAGATGCGGGCATTGATCCTGGCCAGGGTTGCGGCCCGTTCCGCCTCGCCAAGATGGTGCAGCAGGGCGCCACAGCAGGTTTGCCCCTCTTTGATTTCCACCGCGTAGCCCAGGGCATTGAGCAGCCTGATACTGTCGCGCTGGGTCCGGGTATCCGCCAGGGCACTGATGCAACCGGTAAACAGCTGTACCCGCCGGGCGGTGGGGGACGCACCGTGAATGGCAGCGCCCAGGGGGCGTCCCAGCGTGGGCAGGGCCTGTTCCCAGCGCCGCAGGCGCGCGGGTAGCAAGCCACTGCGCCGGGTCAGCCACTGCATTCCGGAGCGTTGATAGAGGCGCAGCAAGGCTCCCGCTGCACGTAATTTCCCGGGGTTGTGCAACAGGGCGTAGGCCAGTGACTGCAGCTGTGTTTGCAACCGGGTGCGGTGGCGCTTTGGCGCCACCCGGGCGCGGGTGGCATCCATC
>CBDUNQ010000517.1:0-2213 GCA_965368625.1 uncultured Gammaproteobacteria bacterium | reverse complement strand
CCCTCCCTGGGCGAGGCCCTGTACCAGATTGGTCTGGTGCGTGATTTTCCGCTGATCGATGCCCGGCTGCTCCCGGAAGACTCCCAGTGCTTCGGTGAGATACGTGCCCGCCTGGATATTGAGTCGTTACCGACCCCGATACGCCTGTGGGCGTATCTTTCCTCGGGCTGGGGGGGGGAAAGTGAGTGGTACGTATGGCCGCTGGAGCGATAAAGCGCTGGCGCCTGGGCATATTGCCCAGGTTAAGCCTGTTTGTGCTGTTGCTGGTATCGCTCAGCTTCATGAGCAGTGCAACCCACAACTCCGAACGCTTTGGCCAGCTCTACACCTGGCTGTTATTGCTGAATGCCCTGGGCCTGGTGGTGTTGATAGCGTTGATCGGCACCAACCTGTTCTGGTTGCTGGGGCAGGCACGCAAGCATGCGGCAGGTGTACGGCTCACGCGCCGCCTGGTGGTCATGTTTGTGGTGTTGGCGGTGGCGCCGGTTTCCATCGTGTATTACTTTTCCCTGCAATTCCTCCATCGGGGCCTGGATAGCTGGTTTGATGTACGCATTGAGCAGGCACTGGAAAATTCCATTGAGTTGAGTCGCTCGGCGCTGGATGTGCGCTTACGGGAACGCTTGCGGATCACCGAGCGCCTGGCCAAGGAATTAAGTGAAGAATCGCCGGCGCTTATTTCCATGGCGCTGTATGACCTGCGTGTGCGCAGTGGTGCAGTAGAACTTTCGGTTACCGGTAGCGATGGCCGTATTATCGGTACCAGCAGCATGGACCCCACGGCCATCATACCCACGCGTCCGGCCGAGGAAATGAGCCTGCCGCTCAATTCCTGGCAGTCTTATGTAAGCCTTGATCCCATCGATGATGAAATATTCGTGCGCGCCGTTGTGCCTATGCAGGTGGAAAAGCCGGATAGTGAAACCTATCTGTTGCAGGCGCTGTATACCATGCCGGAGCGATTGAGCGAGATGGCGGAAACGGTGCAAAACGAGTTTGCACGTTACAAGGAATTGGCGTATCTGCGTACGCCGCTCAAATACAGCTACACCCTGACCCTGACCTTGGTACTCATGATGAGCCTCCTATCGGCCGTATGGGCAGCCTTTTATTCGGCGCGTCGCCTGGTGGCCCCCATTGCCGACCTGGCGGAGGGTACCCGTGCCGTGGCAGAGGGGGATTATGGCAAGCGCCTGCCTCTGGCCGGGGATGATGAGCTGGGGTTCCTGGTGCAGTCGTTCAACGATATGACCCGGCGTATTGCCAAGGCGCGTGATCAGGCGCGGCGCAGTCAACGGCAGGTTGAAGGGCAGAGGGGATATCTGGAAACCGTGCTTGGCAGCCTTTCTTCCGGCGTCATGAGTTTAGGCAGTGAGCATCGCGTGCGTACCGTCAATGGTTCAGCGGCGCAGATCCTGGGTATTGATATGCTGATGTATCAGGGGCACACCCTGCAGGAAGTGGTCAAGGAACATGAATTTCTCAAGCCGTTTCTGGAGGTGATCGACGAGCATTACCGGCACTTGCCGCAGGAATGGCGCGAACAGGTGACCCTGATGGGTATGAATGGCCGCCAGGTACTCATGTGCCGTGGTGCGGAATTGCCTGCCGAAGCGGAATTCAGTGGCGGCCACGTGATTGTGTTTGACGATGTCACCGCGTTGTTGCAGGCGCAGCGTGATGCGGCCTGGGGAGAGGTGGCACGGCGCCTGGCCCATGAAATCAAGAATCCTCTGACGCCGATTCAGCTTTCCGCCGAGCGCCTGCGCCGCCGTTACCTGGGTACCCTGTCCGAAGCCGATGCCGAAGTGCTGGACCGGGCCACCCACACCATTGTTCAACAGGTGGAAACCATGAAGGAAATGGTAAATGCCTTTTCCGATTATGCGCGGGCACCGCAGATACGCTTACAACGCCTGGATATCAACCACCTGGTACAGGAAATACTGGATTTGTATCGTGGCATGGGTACCGGCGTTACCCTTGAGTTTGAAGCCCATGGTGAGTCGCTTTTTGTCGATGTGGATGCCGGGCGAATTCGGCAGGTGCTGCATAATCTGATAAAAAACGCCCTGGAGGCCTGTGCAGGGTCCCCGGCGCCGCGCGTATGCGTGATTACCAGCCATGTGCAGCAATCGGGCGTGGATTATGTTGATCTGGTAGTGGAAGATAATGGTCCCGGATTTGTTGATGAAATCATGGCGCAGTTGTTT
>CBDUNQ010000516.1:0-2215 GCA_965368625.1 uncultured Gammaproteobacteria bacterium | reverse complement strand
GGCCATTGATGGTGCCAGCCACATCCACGCCTGTGGTGGAAGCCGGTGTCCCACCGAACAGGCCGGTTGCGCCATTGCCACCGGTCACCTCCACCTTGGAGGCCGAGCCATAGCGATTAGAGGTCAGGGTCAACACACCACCGGCTTCACTCACCAATACATTGCTCAACGCATTGCTGAACGTTGAAGTGCCATTGATGCGCGCCTGCATTTCCGCCACCAGGGCAGCCGTGGTGTAGGTTCCGGCAGACAGGGTGATATTGGCACTCACCCCATCAAGTGTAAGATTGAAGGTGTCATTGACACCCGAGGTGATGGTAAGGTTGGCCACAGCCGAGCCCACCAGGGCTCCCTGGGTGGCCAGTTGACTGATGTTCACGTCATACTCGCCCACCTTGCTGTTATCGGCAAAGCTGGAAAAATTGATCTGCGGATCAGACACCCGGCCACGGGCCGCAAACAGATCCACCACATCTTCAAAATTATTGGCAATGGCATCATCCAGCTTGCTGTCATCCACTTCCAGAACGCCAGTGGTGGAATTGCGGGTAATCCCGATATCCGCCAGGGTGGTGTACCCGCCCAGCACATTACTTACCGGAGTAGACATCAACCGGTTCAACTGATTGCGAAAACTGTTGACCGTGTTATCGCCATTGAGGAGACCGGCCACCTGAGTTTCCGGATCGTAACCGGTAAGGCTGTTGATGCTCTTCAACAGGTTGTTGTAGTTCTCCACGAAGCCAGTAACGGCTTCCTTGGTTTCCGCAGAGTCCTGTTCCACAGCCAGGGTGGCCGTGCCCGTGCTCAGCAGGGAGATATTCAAGCCCTCAATGGTACTGCCCAGGGTGTTGCTTTCACTATTGATGGCAAGCCCATTGAGGGTAAGCTGGGCATCGGTAGCCCCATTGGTCTGTTTCAGGTGATTGGCGGTCAGATTGAACGCAAGCATAGAAAGTCCGTTTTCATCCGTGTGATTTCCATCACCATCATTGACCGTGATTTCCATACTGCGGGCCACACCGGTGCTGGTACTGTTCAATGCCAGGCGATAGTGGCTGCCATCATAGATAACGGATGCGCTGACACCGATATTGGCTTCATTGATGGCATCACGAATCCCGGTGAGGCTGCCATCGGTAATGGTTACCGAAGCACTGGAGATCTCTGCATTCTGCACAAATGAGGTATAGCTGGTTTCATCCGCTACGGTGGTACCGAATTTAAAGGTCAGGGTGCCGGTTCCCAGCGTATCGCTCATGGATGTGAATTGCGCCCCCGCCAGGGCGGAATCAGTCACCAGCCCATGCGCGGTGGCCAGCTGGGAAACATTGATGGCATAGTTGCCGGCACTGGAGGTCTTGTCGGCGGTGGCCACCAGCACATCCTTGTTGGAAGAGCTGGCGTTGCGGGTCTGGAATTCGCTATTGGTAGCAAGTTTGGTCAAGGAAGATTTGAAGGCTTCCACGGAGCCGCGCAGGGTACCGTAAGATGACAGCCGTGCTTGAAGATCCGCTTCCTTACGATCAAGACGGGCTGTAGTGGCCTGCCCTTCAGCGGCGACCAACTGGGAAACAATGCTTGTAACGTCTAGACCGGAACCGAGTCCCGGTGAACTGATGGAAGCCATGAAATCCTCATACGCAGTGGTGCGTTATAGGGAATGGTAGCAAGATCCGGACCAGGTCAGGCCTGGACCTCAAGCAACAGGCCACCCTGATTGCCTTTGGAGTCTCCTTCCTGCTCCAATCGGCGCGCGCGCTCCACCACTTCTTCGCGTGGAATCTGCCGAATCACTTCTTTTGTCTCGCGATCCACCACGGAAATCACCGTGTGACCTGCGTCGAGATCCACTTCAAACTGAAGATCGCGCTGTACATTCTGCAGATAGGATTTCATTTCCTTGATGGCTTCAGAGACCGCCTGGCTGTCCATGGCCTCTTCTTCCTGGGATGCGGGTGGCAATTTTTGCCCCGCTTGCGGTGAATTCTGTGCCTTACCGGCAGGATTGTTGCTGACGGAGTTCAGTTGTGCTCGAAAATCGGCAGAGGAATCTCCCTGGTTTTTCACGGACGAACGCACCCCGCTGGCATAGCCACGGGCTGCCGAATAACCTAATGAATGTATAGTGTCGTTTGCCATATTACGACCTCAATGAATGCTTGAAACTGCCCGGAGCCTGGCTCCGGGCATTTTCCATTGCTGAGGCTTACTG
>CBDUNQ010000515.1:0-2220 GCA_965368625.1 uncultured Gammaproteobacteria bacterium | reverse complement strand
CAATATCTCCGCGCGGCGCTACTTCTGTACCCAGTGCCATGTGCCGCAGGTCGATGAAAATACCGGATTGCTGGTGTATGAAAGCTTTGTCCAGGTGGCCCAGGCCTGCCTCGATGATGCGGTGGCCCGGCATGCTGAAATTGGAATCGTGCGCGCACAGATCAGCAATTATGCGGCCTTGGGTGAGCATGGCACTCAGGATGAAGTGGCCATGGCCTTTGCCATGCTGCTGAAGGAAGTTATGCGCTCTGGATACTCAGCCACGGCTATGGGTGATGGGCAATTTGCCATTCTGCTTCCCAATGAAGACCTCATCAATGCCACCCATTGGTCGCAGCGTTTGCTGTCCGGATTCGAGGAAAGCGCCTACGGCAGCAAGGAAGCGGCACATCCCGCGATGATCTCCATGGGCCTGGAAGTACGCCAGGCCAGTTCTGAGGATCGTTTGGAGCGATTGATCGAAGTAGCACAAAAACGCATGCTGGTGGCGGCTGAAGCCGATGATCAAGCCATCGTGAAGGATGACTCGGTAACGCTTGAATCCATTGCAGAGGCACGCCGACTCGCCGAAGCGCGGGCGGAAGAACAACGTCGCGCTGAAGAGGAAGCCCGGAAAGCTGCCAAGGCGGCAGAGGAACAGCGTAAGCGCGAAGAGGAAGCAAGGCTCAAAGCGGCTGAAGATGATGCGCGGCGTAAGGCAGCGGAAGAAGAAATGCGGCGCCGTCTCGAGGAAGAGGAAAAAGAACGCCAGCGGGCCGAAGAGGAAGAAGCGCGGCGCAAGGCAGAGGAAATCGCTCTGGCACTGGCCGAACAGCAAGAGCAGGAACGGCTTGCCGCAGAAGAGAAGGCCCGCCTGGATGCCGAAGAAGCCTTACGTGTACAGGAGTTGCATGAAAAGGCACGCTTGTTGGCCGAGGAACGGGAACGCAAGGCCCGCGAGGAAGAAGAAGCCCGACTGCGGTTTGGTCTGGTATCCGGTTTGTTCGTGCGTGTGGCATTGCCATTCCTGCACATGGGTAACTGGTTATTCCGACTGAAGAAGGATGAACAGCTGAAAGCACTGCGTAAACGTCTGGGCTGACGCGGGTTTCATACCAGGTCCATACAAGGGCGGTGCCACCTGGCGCCGCCTTTATTTTAAAAATCCAGACGCTCCACCTTTACCCAGAGTTGCTCCCGGGATGTTTGAGAAGTGCGGATACGGGAAACGGTACTGCCTTGCTGCTGCTGGATATTGCCTCCAATCTCACCCAGGGACAGCCATTGCCCCAGGGCCCCGATTAGTTGGGTACGCAGCCGGGTGCTATGTATCGTGCCATTTTCACGGTTCAGCAGTAGCTCCTTCGTGGGGCTGATGTCCAGAATCACCTGATCGCTTCGCAACCTGGCCAGAGCATAGAATCCACTGCTGGTTTCAATGTAGTTCAGTCCTGAGGATTGCGTTGTTCCTGCGGGTCCGTGGAGAAAAATCCGCTCCTCATAGGGGTAGGCCTTTCCAGTGGCTATGTAGCATATGCTGCCTTCCAGCGTTTGTACCTGCTGGCGATTACGGCTATCCCGTAACGCTCGGGTGCTACCCAGAGTGACTTGCGCACGACCGTTATTCTGCCTCCACTTTGAGTGGGATGCCTCAGCGCCATTGCTCGTGGCCACAGCGATCCCGTTATGGTTTATCTGCCCTTGGAACTGGGCTTGCTGGCGATCTTCCTGTTGTAGTTCTCCCATGTGCACCGTGATCAACAGTCGCATGGGGGGCTTGTCCAGCTCGCGAACCATGTCCTTGATTTGCTGTAAACGTGCAGGAGTGGTGCGCAGTATGAGTTGATAAGCCGTGCCAGAGATGGCTTCATTCTGATCCAGCATGGGTTTGATCAGCGGAATCAATTCTTCCGCACTGCGTCCGGAAAGTTCAATAACCTGAATTTGTGTGTTGTCAGCCGGAGACGTGGTGCAGGAGAGCAGAAAATAGAAATAGCCAATAAAACGAATCCGGTTTTTCATGATGATTTACAGGTGCACTCGACGAAGTTCGGTATGGGGGTGACTGCGTTGCCAGATTTCATCGAAAAGATTACCAAGACCTCGGGCCTGGAGTGGGTTATTGAAACTGGCCATGCCCTCATAGCGACCACCAAGACGACGAAACAGCAGGCCACAGCCATCTACGATCATGAATGCCTCATTATGGTCATGATAATCGGCATTGGGTTCACGTATTTC
>CBDUNQ010000514.1:0-2222 GCA_965368625.1 uncultured Gammaproteobacteria bacterium | reverse complement strand
CGGAGGCGACCCTGGATTGGCATAAATCTGCACCGGAATTACACCGGCAGGTGCAAGCCTTCAATGCCTGGCCGGTGGCCCAGTCCACCTGGCGTGACCGGGTATTGCGTATCTGGCGCAGCCGCCTGCTGACAGAGGAACTACAGGAGGCGGCGCCGGGCACGGTAGTGGCCGCCAGCGCTCAGGGTGTGGACGTTGCCTGCGGTAAGGGCGTGTTGCGATTACTGGAGGTACAGATGCCCGGAAAGCGCCCCATGGCAGTGGCTGATTTCCTCAATGCCCATGATCCCCGTGGCGATTGCCTGGGTGGCTGATGCCCTGGTTTTCCCACGGGTAGCCGCTGCACTGGCGCCGGTTCCGTTTCCATTTCTGCGCCGTGCCCTGGTGGCCGGCTGTCGGCGCTGAATCATGAAACAGAATGCGCGTGCCCTGGCGGCTCAGGTGGTGGCGGAAGTCATGGGTGAAAAGCGCTCTCTCAGCGCAGTGTTGCCGGTTTATCTGGATCGGGCACAGGCCAGAGATCGTGGTCTGGTGCAGGAGTTGAGTTACGGTGTGCTGCGCTGGTACCCACGCCTGGAATCCTGGCTGCAGCCCTGGCTGCGTAAACCGTTGAAGGCCAGGGAACACCAGGTGCGTGCCTTGTTGCTGGTGGGTATTTATCAGTTGGCCTATCTCTCCCTGGCGCCCCATGGCATTGTGCATGATACGGTGGAAGCCACTCGGCAACTCAAAAAGGAATGGGCCGGAAAACTGGTGAATGCCGTGTTACGTGCCTTTCAGCGGCAGCAACCGGCACTGCTGGCCGCGCCAGCGGATGAAGACAGTCAATATTGTCATCCACAGTGGTTGTTGCACGCCATTCGCCGGGACTGGCCGGATCACTGGCAAGCCATCGTGGCGGCGAATAATCAGCGCCCCCCCATGAGCCTGCGGGTAAACACACGGCGACACTCCCGGGAAGCCTACCTTGAAATCCTGCACCAGGCAGGGTTGGCGGCCCGTCCCATCATGGAAACGGAGTCCGGAGTGGAATTGAACACCCCCCTCGGGGTGGAGCAGATACCCGGATTTGCTCAGGGTGACGTGTCTGTACAAGATGGTGCGGCTCAGTTGGCGGTGCAATTGCTGGATGCGCAAGGGGGGATGCGGGTGCTGGATGCCTGTGCGGCGCCCGGTGGAAAAACCGGCCATATTCGCGAGCGTAGCCCGCAAATCGCCGGGTTACTGGCGCTGGATCAGGATGCCGGGCGGCTGCAGCGTGTGGAAGAAAATCTACAACGATTGCAGTTGACCGCCGAGATACGGGCGGGCGATGCCGCTGAGGTGGAAGCCTGGTGGGATGGGCAGGCCTTTGACCGGATTTTACTTGATGCGCCTTGCTCCGCCACCGGAGTGATTCGTCGTCACCCGGATATAAAATGGTTGCGTACCGAACAGGATATCGCCGGTCTGGTACAGCAGCAGCGTGCCTTGTTGCAGGCCTTGTGGCCATTACTGGCACCGGGAGGGTTGTTGCTTTACTGTACCTGTTCGGTACTGCGGGCTGAGAATGTGGATCAAATGAGCGTTTTTTTGCAACAGCACACCGACGCCCGGGAAGTGCCCATCGATGCCACCTGGGGGCATGCCTGTGTCACAGGACGACAGCTACTGCCGGGAGAAGGTGGTATGGATGGGTTTTATTTCGCTGGCATTCGCAAGCAGGAGTGATGTGACCGACGTGCAAGGGAAATGGAAAATCCTTTCTTGGCCAAGCCTTGGCTGCCTGTTGTTGGGGTTGCTCTGGACAGGTCAGCCGATCATGGCCGAATCACAGGAAGCGACGGAATCTCAGCCCAGCTCGTTTCAGGTCCTGGAGGCTCACAGTCTGCTGGTCAATGGGGTATACCGGGTCAGTGCCCAGGTGAAGTACCGCCTGGGTACCCAGGCACTGGATGCCCTCCAGCATGGTGTACCGCTGGTGCTGGAGTTGCAGATCGAATTGACGCAACAACGTGAATGGTTGTGGAGTGAGGTGGTGGCGCAACTGCGGCAGCGCTATCAGCTGCGTTATCACGCCTTGAGTCGACGCTATCTGGTGCACAGCTTCAATAGCGGTGTGCAACAGAGTTATGACTCCCTGGGCGATGCCTTGCATGCAATCGGCAATCTTTATGATCTTCCCGTACTCGATGAACGCCTGCTGGAGACGTTCTGCCTCGGACGGCGTCGACGCCACGATC
>CBDUNQ010000513.1:0-2234 GCA_965368625.1 uncultured Gammaproteobacteria bacterium | reverse complement strand
CTGGCCATTGCCCGCCGCATGTCCGATTCCGGCGAACTGGCGCTGGGTGGCAAGGGAGCGGAACAGTTTGTCTAGGTTGATTCGCAAGGAGGGTGAGGCAGGGGCCTATGAAGCCTGGCAGGTTCCCGAGGTAACCGGGGTCCTGGTGGGGCGCGGTCCGGAAGAGGAAAAGGCGCATCATGCCAAAACCCAGTTGACCGCCAAGCAAATCGAGGAAATACAGGAACAGGCACGCCTGGAGGCGGCGGAGCAGGGATACCAGGAAGGATATCAACAGGGCCTGGAAGCGGCACAATCACGCATCGATGAACAGGTGCGTCATTTGCAGCAAGTGATGAGTGCTCTGCATCAACCCTTTGATGAGCTGGATGAACAGGTAGAGGAACAGCTTTCACAGCTTGCCATGATCGTAGCGCGCCATTTGATCCGGCGTGAATTGCGCACAGACCCGGGGCAGGTGATTGCCGTGGTGCGCGAAGCCCTGGCTGCGCTTCCTATCAGTAGCCGTGGTGTGCGCTTGCATTTGCATCCCGAAGATGCCCAACTGCTGCGCGATGCCTTTTCAATGAATGAGCAGGAAGCCGCTATTCAGATACTGGATGACCCACTGCTCAGTCGCGGTGGCTGTCGTGTGGAAACGGAAACCTCACAGATCGATGCCACGGTGGAATCCCGATTGAATGCGCTCATTGCCCAGATCATGGGTGGCGAGCGGCAGGAAGATGAACAGGAACCAAAAGCATGAGTCGCGGTATTCCTGAGACCCGCCGTAGTGCCCACTGGCAGCAACAGCTGCAACCCTATCTCAAGCGTGCGGAACAGCCACCGCCCCTGGTGGTGGAAGGTCGCCTGACCCGTATGGTAGGGCTGACCCTGGAAGCGGTGGGTTGCCAATCGGCCATTGGCGGGCGCTGTATGATCAATTCACCGCAGGCCAAACCCATCGAAGCGGATGTGGTGGGTTTTGCCGGGGAAAAATTATATCTCATGCCCACGGGGAATATTCAGGGTTTGACGCCCAATGCCCGGGTGATCCCCACCCATGGTGTCTGTGAAGCACCGGCGGGTGCTTCACTGTTGGGTCGGGTACTGGATGGCGCCGGCCGGCCGCTGGATGGCAAGGGTCCGCTGTATGCGGAAGCCCATGTGCCACTCACCGGGCGGGCCATCAACCCATTGAACCGCAACCCCATACGCGAGCCACTGGATGTAGGCGTCCGTGCCATCAATGCCCTGCTCAGTGTCGGGCGTGGCCAGCGTATGGGCCTGTTTGCCGGTAGTGGTGTAGGCAAAAGCGTGCTGTTGGGTATGATGACCCGTTACACCAATGCCGATGTGATTGTGGTGGGGCTCATTGGTGAGCGTGGTCGGGAAGTAAAGGAATTTGTCGACAATATTCTCGGGCCCGAAGGCTTGGCGCGCTCCGTTGTAGTGGCCACGCCAGCGGATAATTCGCCATTGATGCGCATGCATGGTGCCATGATGGCGACCAGTATCGCCGAATATTTCCGTGATCAGGGTAAGAATGTGTTGCTGCTCATGGATTCCCTCACCCGCTTTGCCCAGGCGCAACGGGAAATCGCCCTCGCCATTGGCGAACCGCCGGCCACCAAGGGTTATCCGCCCTCGGTGTTTGCCAAGTTGCCACAGTTGGTGGAGCGGGCCGGGAATGGCGATGTGGGTGGTGGCTCCATTACCGCGTTTTACACGGTGCTGGCCGAGGGTGACGATCAAAATGATCCCATTGCCGATGCGGCCCGCGCCATTCTCGATGGTCACATTGTATTGTCACGGCAGATTGCCGAATCCGGGCATTACCCTGCCATCGACATCGAGGCTTCTATCAGTCGCGTGATGAATGAAATTGTCAGTGAAGAACATCGTCAGGCGGCGCAACGCTTCAAACAACTGTATTCCAGTTATAGTCAGAATCGCGACCTCATCAGTGTCGGCGCCTATCAGGCGGGAAGTGATCCGCGTATTGATGAGGCATTGGCCTATTATCCGAAACTGGCTGCCTTTCTGCGTCAGGATATGGGGGAATCGTTTTTGTTGCAGGACAGCATAGATGAATTGATGCAAGTGCTGGCAACGAAAAAATAACAGTAGGTGCACATTGCACGAAATCGATACCAACAGGAAATGGATAATTGTGATGGGTTCGCACTCGGGACCTGCATTATTTTGCTAACAGGTGGTATTCGTTGATGACTCGTTCCAAGCGCATGGGCCCG
>CBDUNQ010000512.1:0-2239 GCA_965368625.1 uncultured Gammaproteobacteria bacterium | reverse complement strand
CCCTGATTTCCAGTGGAGTGCTGCAACGTCTTTACCTGACACAGGCACATCGATTGCTCGGCGGCACTGAATTTGACACCCTGAACTGGGGTCCGGCACTGACGCCGGCGGTACACATGGAACCGGTTGCCATGTATCTTGACCGCGATGCTGCCCATGTGGGCAGCCAGCTTTTTTGCACATATGACTGCCAATACCGGTAATCGGGGAGGATAGACCACTGTCACCCAAGCGCACCCTTATTCATAAAGGATCTGTGGTCAATCTGGGTAAGGAGGATTTCACCCTGCCCAATGGAAGGGATCTCAGCCTGGATATTGTCCGGCACCCGGGCGGGGCTGCCGTGGTCGCCCTCAATGATCAGCAGCAGGTTTGCCTGTTACACCAGTATCGTCATGCGGCGGGAGGCTGGTTGTGGGAGCTGCCAGCCGGGAAGCTGGATCCTCAGGAATCACCCGAGAAAACCGCCCGAAGAGAACTCGAAGAAGAGGCCGGTGTCTGCGCCAGACAGTGGCACAGCCTCGGATCGGTATACACCACACCGGGATTCTGCGATGAGCAGATTCACCTGTACCTTGCCCGCGGACTCCAGGAAACCATGCCCAATCATCAGGATAATGAGTTGATCGAAATCCATTGGATAGCACTGAAGGAAGCCTTTGGATGGGTCCATAGCGGGCGCATTCGTGATGCCAAATCCATGCTGGGTCTGCTCCTGGCCATGGCGGAAATCGGGCCGCGAAGCGCATGAAATTTTGCAGCAATTGCGGCCAACCGGTGGAACAGCGCATACCTGAAGGGGATAACCTGCCCCGTTTTGTATGCGATGCCTGTGAAAGCATTCATTACCAGAACCCGAAAATCGTGGCTGGCTGCATACCGGAATGGGAGGATAAGATCCTTCTTTGCCGGCGTGCCATCGAGCCCCGTTATGGCCTGTGGACCCTTCCGGCCGGCTTTATGGAAAATGGGGAAACCACGGAGCAGGCTGCCTTACGGGAAACCTGGGAGGAAGCACGGGCAACCATGGAAATTCGATCTTTATATGCGGTCTTCAGTATTCCCCATATCAGCCAGGTGTACATGCTGTTTCGAGGTCCCCTGCAGCATTGCCGGTTCGGCCCCGGACCGGAAAGTCTGGAAGTGGCATTGTTCAGCGAGGCGCAGATACCCTGGGGGGAGCTGGCCTTTCCCGTGATCGACGCCACGTTGAAGCGGTATTTTTCCGACCGCCACCAGGGCCATGGTGTGCCCACGCACCTCGGAGTGGTAGCACGCACGCTGCCCAAAGAGTAGGGCCTGTTGACACGCCCCAGGTAAAAAGCGGGTGTATCAACAGGCCCCGGATTGATACCACGGTACGACCGTACTCAGTTCAGGGTCACAACTCCATCGTCTGGAAGTTCACCGAAAGCCCACGACGCTGGGTGGCTGGTAGCGGCTGTCAACCTGCAACTGGCGGATACAATCGCGCAATGCCTGCTCACTTTTCGCCTCCAGCGCCGCAAACTCAAAACCAATGCCATCCTTGTCACGACGCACCACCAGTGCCTTGACACGGAAACGCTCACAGCCATCGGGACCGGTTTGCAGAAATTCCACATCGAGACAATCGTGCTTTCGACATTTCATGTATCTGGTTTCAACGAAGGCGCCTTCCATGCTGATATCGCGCGTTCTGCCCGCCTGCACCGGCAAGCCCTGACGATAAATCAGTACACTCAGTTGTAACGGTATTCTCGTAGCGTATCGATGCTCCATATCACTCCCCTTACTTCCCCTACCCATTGTCAGTTTTCGGGTAGCGGCGGATGCTATTCAAACTATAGTCCAACCTGATGACAACAATGTTACCGGAACGTTTCATCTCCACCATGATGCGGATCAATTGCCACAATTCATTTGCGAGATTTACTGCGCCAGGAAAGTAAGTAAATTATGAATTGCTTATTGATGAAACGGGAATGACGCTTCGCCTTGTTTGTTTTCGGTATCAACATCCTGCATAAGACACAGCTTGCTGCAGACCAGGCCTTATTCATCCAGTGTCAATAAGCCCGTGTTTCCCCCAACCGCTGCCGTATTCTGCGTTACGGTACGTTCCACCGCAAAGCGATGCAGATAGAATGGCCCGCCGGCTTTGGGACCGGTACCGGATAAACCCTCGCCACCAAAGGGTTGCACGCCAACCACTGCACCAATCATATTGCGGTTGATATAGAGGTTGCCAACTCTTGCC
>CBDUNQ010000511.1:0-2253 GCA_965368625.1 uncultured Gammaproteobacteria bacterium | reverse complement strand
GGATACGGCATAGGTACGAATCGGCCGCGTGCATTCGGGTAACAGATCACGCACTTCATCGTCATCGATACACAACACCGCCAAACCATAGAAGGGCAAGTGATGGAGAAATTCGATGAAGGTCTGGCGCAATCGCTGGAAATCGCCTTCATAGGTGGCCAGGTGATCCGCATCCACATTGGTGACGATGGCCATCATGGGTTGCAGGTAGAGAAAGGAAGCATCACTTTCATCGGCTTCCGCCACCAGATAACGTCCGGCCCCGAGACGCGCATGACTGGCGGAACTGTTGAGCCGGCCACCAATCACATAGGTGGGATCCAGCTCACCTTCCGCCAACAGGCTGGCCACCAGACTGGTGGTGGTGGTTTTGCCATGGGTACCGGCTATGGCGATACCGAAACGGAAACGCATCAACTCGGCCAGCATCTCCGCACGCGGCACTACGGGAATACGATGTTCACGGGCGGCGCGCACTTCGGGATTGGATGCATTCACCGCCGTGGATACCACCACCACATCACAATCGCGCACATGATCGGCATGATGGCCCACCCAGCACTGGGCCCCTTGCCGACTCAGGCGCTGGGTTACCGGGTTTTCGCGCAGGTCGGAACCACTCACCTGGTAGCCCAGATTCAACAGCACTTCGGCAATGCCGCCCATGCCGGCACCGCCGATGCCCACGAAATGCACGCGGCGGATACGGCCCATGCCTTCCGGTTGACGACCCAGGGCTTCGCGACTGGCGCTCATGCCGCTTCCCTCCAGTCAAGGCCTGCCGCCTGCATGCATTCCCGGGCCACTTGCTGCGCGGCATCGGTAATGGCCAGGGCCCGTGCCTGTTGCGCCATCTTCAACAGGGCTTGCCGATCGTCACAAAGTTGCGTGAGCAGGGATTCCAGTCGGGCCTCGCTCAATTCCGTCTGTTGCACGAGCAATGCCGCCCCCTGCTGCACCAGGTACTGGGCATTGGTGGTCTGATGATCATCCACAGCATGGGGATAGGGCACCAGAATGGCGCCCACGCCGGCGGCCGCCAGCTCGGCCACGGTAAGGGCGCCGGCGCGGCACACCACCAGATCCGCCCAGCCATAGGCGGCGGCCATGTCTTCTACAAAGGCTTCCACGCGAGCCTCGATACCCGCATCCTGATACGCCTTCACACCCGCTTCCAGGTTCCGGCTGCCGGTCTGATGCCATACCACCGGCCGCCGGGTTTGGGGCATGCGCGCCAGGGCGCGCGGCAGGGTTTCATTCAGCGCCTGGGCACCGAGACTGCCTCCCAGCACCAGTAGCCGCACTGCGCCACTGTGAGCGGCGAAGCGCGACTCGGGCGGTGGCAGCACGGCGATTTCTTCGCGTACAGGATTACCCACATGGCGACCCTGCGGCAGGGCATTGGGAAAGGCCACCAGTACACAGCGCGCCAGTGGGGCCAGCCAGCGATTGGTCATACCGGCAATGGAATTCTGTTCATGCAACAACAAGGGGCGACGCAACAGCCAGGCCATGAGGCCACCGGGCCCGGTGACGAACCCACCCATGCCGAGCACAGCACCCGGCCGCAAGCGCAACATGACGCCCGCCGATTGCCACAAGGCAAGCAATAACATGAAGGGTGCCGCAAGACGGCTTTTCCAGCCTTTGCCACGCAAACCACTGACGCGCACCCATTGCATGGCAAAGCCGGCAGCGGGTACCACGCGGGCCTCAAGACCGTTTCGCGTACCGAGCCACACTACTTCCACACCCCGGGCACGCAATTGTTGCGCAACAGCCAGTGCGGGAAACACATGCCCACCGGTGCCTCCGGCCATGATGAGAATGGGCCGCGGATTCATGCGCGCACCCTCCGCCGCCGCTGGGCGGCTTCCGAACCCGTGGCACGAATATTGTGCACATTGCAGCGGGTTTCGTAATCGATACGCAATAGCAGGGCTATGGCCGCACACATGACCAGTACACTACTGCCACCGTAACTCATCAGTGGCAGGGTCAGGCCCTTGGTGGGCAACAGACCCATGTTCACACCCATATTGATAAAGCTCTGCAAGGCAAACCAGATGCCGATGCCATAAGCCAGATAGGCCGCAAAGGGTTGCTGCCCATGGCGCGCCACGGCAGCAATGGCAAAGGCACGCCATACCAGGAAGGCATACAGGGCAATCACCACCAGCACCCCCATGAGACCCAGCTCCTCGGCCAGCACGGCAAAGACAAAATCCGTGTGCGCCTCGGGCAGGTAAAACA
>CBDUNQ010000510.1:0-2262 GCA_965368625.1 uncultured Gammaproteobacteria bacterium | reverse complement strand
CGCCATCGTGGTGCGCCCGCGGACCGGGTCGTGGATGGACCAGTACGGCCGCATCGGGATGCTGTTGCATGAGCTTTTCCAGTGCCTCGGCCTTGAAGGCTTCGTGCACAATGCAGGCCCCACGCCAAAGCAACATATCCGCACCGGTTTCCTGTTGAATGTAGCCACCCAGGTGACGATCGGGTGCCCAGAGAATCTTTTCTCCCTTCTCATGCAGATGCCGCACCAGATCTACCGCAATACTGGAGGTCACCACCCAGTCTGCCCGGGCCTTCACGGCGGCACTGGTATTGGCGTAGACCACAACGGTACGGTCAGGGTGCTGATCACAGAAGGGGATGAATTGCTCCGCTGGGCAGGCCAGATCAAGAGAACATTCCGCTTCCAGTGTCGGCATGAGTACGCGTTTCTCGGGATTGAGAATTTTGGCGGTTTCACCCATGAAGCGCACGCCCGCCACCACCAGGGTGCTGGCGGGGTGTTCATTTCCAAAGCGGGCCATATCCAGGGAATCGGAAACGTAGCCTCCGGTTTCATCGGCAATCCATTGCAGGTCTTCATCCGTGTAGTAATGGGCTACCAGAACCGCATCTTTTTCCCGAAGCAGCTCCTTGATGCGTTGCAGCAACTGTTCGCGCTCACCTGGCGCGTAGTCGGGGCGCCCGATACTGCCGGGGAGCGGCATCTGCTCTGTGAGGGTGGCCGGGATAATGCCTGCCAGCTTGGCTTCATTCATCAAGGACTCCTGTAATGGACTCTGTAGCCTACACTTTTTTACCGGGTACCGCTTTTTCCTGTTAATAGAATCAATTGCTTGCCGACATAGTAGGAGAGTATTGCTCGAAAATGGTGCGGTAGAACCGTTCCAGGTCGGTAATTATGTCGGTTAGCCCCTGTTTCCACAGGATTTATTCCTTATAAGATGGGGTGGCCGGGGTGGGAATGCAACCCCCCGGAAGGGGTGGTTACCACGCGGTTGTCTGCGACAAGTGGCATAGCATGGATAGTACGACTATGAATCTATGGAGTAGTGGAATTGAGGTGAAGGGTATCGTATTCCTGAATGCGAGGGTGAATTACTCAGGTGGGCGGAATCGTAATGGATGAACTATTTGACGGAGAACGGGATCGCACCTTCATGGTAATGCTGGTGGATGATCAAGCCATCGTGGCGGAGCGTATTCGCCGCGACCTGCTTGATGAGCCACGCATTGATTTCCACTATTGCCAGGAACCCGGGGAAGCCATTGGCGCCGCCGAGGTGATACGGCCTACGGTAATCCTGCTGGATTTACTGATGCCCGGTGTGGATGGCTTGAGCCTGATACGCAGTTTTCGCGAAAATCGTGAAACCAAACACATACCCATTATCGTTTTATCCACCAAGGAAGATGCCATCGTTAAGGCAGACGCCTTTGCGGCCGGCGCCAACGATTACCTGATCAAGTTACCGGACCGCCGGGAATTGGTGGCGCGGATCGTGTATCACTCCAATGCCTACATCACCATGCTGCAGCGCGATGAAGCCTATCGCGCATTACGCGAAAGCCAGCGTAAACTGGAACAAAAGAATTTTGAATTACTGCGCATGTCCAATATTGATGGTCTGACCGGGGTGGCCAATCGGCGCCGCTTTGATGAATTGATACTTGAGGCCTGGGGACACTCGCGTCGCACTGCATCGCCTCTGGCGGTAGCGATGATCGATATCGATTACTTCAAACCCTATAACGATCACTACGGACACCTGGCTGGAGATGAATGCCTGCAACGGGTGGCGCGGGCTCTGCAGGCACAGTTGCCCCGCATGACCGACTTCCTGGGACGCTACGGCGGAGAAGAGTTTGTGGCTGTATTGTCAGCCACGGACCAACAGGGCGCCATCAAGGTGGCTGAACGCCTCTGTGCCACCATTAATGGTCTTAATATTCCCCATTTACATTCAGAGGTCAGCGACCATGTCACCATCAGTATCGGCCTCTCGGTGGTAGTAGCGGATAGTAAACTGCAGCCACAGGGCCTGGTGTCTGCCGCAGACAAGGCATTGTATGAAGCCAAGCATGCCGGACGTAACCGGGTGTACTGCTGTGAGCCTGGGGATCACAATCTGGCGGTGGTGGCTGGCTGACCCCGGGATCTGAATTCGATGGGTGGCCAATAAAAAAAATTAATCGTCTTGATGAAAAAAATTCAATTTACTTCGGTGTTGGCTTCGGGTATCTATCCGCGAAACCAATTCACAGCGAGTGAACCCTATACCAT
>CBDUNQ010000509.1:0-2281 GCA_965368625.1 uncultured Gammaproteobacteria bacterium | reverse complement strand
CCTGTCCCTGGATGACCTGGTCATTGCCAGTTTTGTGGCCGGGCCCGGTGCCACCACCCTGCCCATGGTGGTGTATTCCAGCGTGCGACTGGGGGTGAGCCCGCAAATCAATGCCCTGGCCACCCTGATTATTCTTATGGTGGCGATCTGTATTTTAATTGCCGGTTGGCTGATGCATCGGCGTGAATCCCAGCGCAAGCGTCTGGCCGAACAAGATTAATCGGTAAATCAATAACTAGCTCAGGGAGCCGTTTGCAGGCTGGACACCCAGGGAAACGATCTTCCATTTACCCCTTTTATCACCGCGCGAAACAGTAAAATAATACCGCTTGACAAGGCTGTGATCCCATGGTCATATGCGCGCACAAACACGGCTTGTGTTCATTTATTGTTCGCAGGTTTTCCCAAAGATCAGTTGCGGTATTCAAGCCATACCCATGGCTACTGTGGCTGGGATGTCTCCGGGTCATTACCGGGAGATGTTTCGACACCCCTCCTAAGTGCAACCCTGTAAGAAACTTGCTGTTAGCGATTCGTCATTGACGGGGGGTATACAGTGAATCATCCATATCGGTTTCTTTCCGGTAGCCTGGTGCTATTGGCGGCCATGCTTGCTGTCCGCAGCGGACATGCGCAAATTCAGTTTTCCGATGTTTCCGATGCCGCCGGTGTAGGGCGCAGCGGTGAAACCTATGGCGCCTCCTGGGGTGATCTCAATGGCGACCATTACCCCGATCTGTTTGTGAGTAATCATCGCACCCAGCCCAGCATGTACCTCAACCGGGGTAACGGGACCTTCCTGGATACCGCCACCCAGACCTTTGTGTGGATCAACAAGCCCAGGGCCGATACCCATGGCGCTTCCTGGAGTGACTTCGATAATGATGGCGATCAGGATCTGCTGGTGACCACCGGCCGGGGCAACCCGAATCAGTTGCTGGTCAATGAACGTGGCGCACTCATCGACAAAACCCAGGAATATGGTCTTACCTTTGAGAACTGGGGCGGTCGTCTGCCTATCTGGATGGATTACAATAACGATGGTTTGATGGATTTCATCATGACGCAGATGGCCGGCGTGGGTAAGGTCATGCGGCAGGGTGCCGGTCAGTTCTTTGATGACACCACGGTCGTTAAGATGAATTGCAAGACCTTTCAATACGGTCAGTTGCTGGATGTGAACAATGACGGCCGCCAGGACTTCATCTGTCCCGATGAAACTGTATTTCCGCAACGGATCTACAATACCCTGCCGACGCCCTGGACCATGCTGACCTCCATGCTACCGCCGGTGGAAAAGACCGTGGATACGGTCATCGCCGATTTCGACAACGATGGCCGCATGGATATGTTTTACCTGAGCGGTGTACAACAACGCCCATCTTCTGTGGTGATGGATGGTGATCGTAAGATTGAAGCATTGCTTATGGGTGGGGAAAAGGGGTTCAACTTCATCAGCAATGGTGCAGTGACGTTCAATATCGACTGGAACAAACTGGATAATGGCTATGGTTTGCCACGCATCTTTATCGGTTCCGGTGGGCGTAACCCAACCGGGGTTCCTTTTACCCTGAATCCAGCCACGGATCCCAGTGTCTATGGAATGCCGCCTGATAATGGGGCAACCCCGATTCTACGCATTGGCTTTGACCCCACTACCCAGCGCTGGACAGTGATTCTGCGTTCCGTGGTGGATGAAAATGAAACCGTGTGGAGTGACTCCTATTTCCAGCTATCCAGTACGGCGCCGGTCACGGACCTCAAGACCACGGGCTTGTGGGGGAGTGACTATGCCGCACAACCTACACTGCTGATGAATACCGGGAATGGATTCAGCAATCAGACCCTGGCTTCCGGTTTGGGGTCGACGGTGCAATGCATCAGTGCCACGGCAGGTGACTATGACAACGATATGGATGTGGATCTCTATCTGGCTTGCCGTAATGGCGCCAGCAACCTGGCCAACCTCCTGTATGTAAACCAGGGGAATGGTACCTTTGTTGAGATGCCGGGTGCCGGTGGGGCGGCCGGTCCTGTTGGGCCGGCGGTGGGTAGTGGCGCCGGTACCAGTGATTCGGTGATCACCGCGGATTATGACGTGGATGGCTTTCTTGACCTGTTTGTCACCAACGGCTTCAATATGCGGCCGAAGAATTTTGGTGGTCCCAACAAGCTGTTCCGTAACCAGGGCAATGGCAACAGCTGGGTGCAACTGAATCTGGTGGCCACCCATTCCCAGCGGGATGCCATTGGCGCCAAGGTCACAGCCCGGGCCAATGGC
>CBDUNQ010000508.1:0-2281 GCA_965368625.1 uncultured Gammaproteobacteria bacterium | reverse complement strand
CCTGGCAAAACTGCTAGGAGAGATCCTTTTTTATAGATCAAAAGACCGAAATCACCGGGACCATCGGGTATTCACACCCTGGACCTGAAGTGAAGAAACGCCCACGGTACGTGTAATGATGTCTGTACTGGCAATGTACAGGACACCTGATGCGATGCGTGTGCACCATTACCGGGGCCCAGCGTCCCGGCCCAGAATCGTTTCCCTAAAAGCTGTCTTCCTGGGTAATGACCACTTCTGCCTTGGCACGCAGTTCGGCGAGCATGGCGGACACTTCGGCTCCACCATACATATTGACCAGGCCACGACGTGCCTGTGTCCGCTCCGCTTCACTCATATTCGCCGGATCACCATCGACCACAGCCCGCACGGCAACAATGGCATAGTCTCCATTAAACAGGGTAACCCCTTTACGGCTGACTTCACCCGCTTCCGGATGCGGCAACTGGAAGGCGGCACGAACGATGAGGGCAGGATGATCGCCGGTATCACGCTTCAGCTTACCGGCATCCTGGTAACTGACGACCCCTTCTTCCGCCAGCTCCGCCATGAGGGCACCGGACGCCAGTTTATCCAGTAATGCCTTACCGCGCTCTTCCGCCAACTCCCTGGCCCGTTGCGCAGCCATGGCTTGCATCACGTCTTCGCGTATGGCTTCCAGTGGCTGATGCTCTGCCGCTTTATGCTCCAGCACCCGGATTACCACCAGATGCCCGGGCTCCACCTCCAGGGTGTCACTATTATTGCCCCCTTCCAGCACATCTTCACTGAAAGCGGCATTGACCACGTCGGGAAATGCGCTGATCCCTTCCCCACCCTGACGATCGAACCAGGCGGATTCTTTTATTTCCAGATCCAGCGCTTCGGAAGTGGCGCCCAGGGTGCCGGGATTTTCATAACTGCTGGTCGCCATCAATTCCTGCCGGTCCAGGTAAAGGTTTTCCGTTTGATCGGCTTTCAACAGGGTTTCAATTTCGGTCCGTACTTCATCCAGCGGTTTGATATCGGCCGCCTTGATTTCAGTCACTTCAATAATATGAAAGCCGAAAGGAGAACGTACCAACTCGCTGATTTCCCCCTGCGCCAATGCAAAAGCCACCTGTTCAAATTCGGGAACCATCATTCCCTTGGGGAAGAAACCCAGATCGCCACCCTGTTCTGCCGATCCCGGGTCCGAGGAAACCTCCTTGGCTACCGCGGCAAAGTCTTCACCTGCGCGTATGCGATCCAGCGCTTGCTGCGCCTTCTCCTTCGCTTGCTGCACTGCGGTATCCTCCGCATCGGCTGACACTTCTACCAGTATATGCCTTGCCCGGCGCTCTTCCTCGGTACCGAATTGGGAGGTATTCCGCTCGTAGTATTGCACTACGTCTTCATCGGGAACCGGAATATCACTGGCCAGATCATCCCGATGTAACTCCACATACTCCAGCTTTACCTGCTCGGGAATCATGAAGCTGTCTTTGTTGGCGTCATAGTAGGCCTGCAGTTCTTCATCACTGATTTGCAGACTTTCCTGCAGAGCCTGTGCGTTTATCTGCAAGTATTCCACTTCCCGGGTCTGCGCCTGCAAAGCATAGACAAGATTCACATCCGCATCGCTGATTCCCACGGTGGAATTGAAGCCCGACAGAATTTGTGAGGTGAGCAAATCGTTCCGGTAGTCATACTCGAAGCCCTGGGGCGACATTCCCTGCTGGTTAAGCAGCATTTCATAACGCTCAAGGGAAAATTCACCATCCACATGCAACTCAGAGATGCCGCGGATACGGGCGGCCAACAGTTGGTCACTGACTACAAAACCCTGCTCCGCAGCCAGCTGCAACAACAACTGACGACGGATGAGATTATCCACTACATTGCTGCGTAGTAGTTTTTCATCAATCATTCCCGGCGTGTAACTGTCTCCCATCATGCGCTGCATCTGCATGCGCTGACGCTGCATGACACGGGCCACCTCGGGTTCCATGATTTCCACCCCATTGACCTTGATGGCAAAACTATTGCTACCTTCCTGCAGGTAGGAATCAATACCCCAGAGGGCAAAGGTAATGATGATCAGCCCGACGATAACCCAGGCGATCCAACCGGTTACGCGATCACGAATTGCTTGCAACATGACGATTTCTCTCGATTATTCGGCTTATTATAGGCAACTTCACAGGCAGACAGAAGTATGGGCCGTAACAAAAAAGGGCGCCCTGCGCGGGCGCCCTATTCCGTAAGTATGGCGGAGTGGACGGGACTCGAACCCGCGACCCCCGGCGTGACAGGCCGGTAT